>JAJTHD010000198.1 GCA_021297925.1 Lysobacteraceae bacterium | reverse complement strand
GGCGCCCTCGCGGGCGGCGCGGCGGACTTCGTCCAGCGTCTTCTCGCCGATGCCGCGCGGCGGCGTGTTCACCGCGCGCTCGAAGGCCGCGTCGTCGCTGCGCGAGGCGAACAGGCGCAGGTAGGCGAGGGCGTCCTTCACTTCCATGCGTTCGAAGAAGCGCTGGCCGCCGTACACGCGATACGGCACTTGCGTCTTCAGCAGCTCTTCTTCGATGGCCCGCGACTGGGCGTTGCTGCGATAGAGGATGGCGCAGTCGACGAGCCGCCCACCGGCCGCCACGTGCTGGCGCACGCGTTCGACGACGTAGCGCGCTTCGTCCATCTCGTTGTACGCGGCGTAGACGTCGATGGCGCTGCCGTCGCCGGCTTCGGTCCAGAGGTTCTTGCCGAGGCGGTCGGTGTTGTGGCCGATCACCGCGTTCGCGGCGGCGAGGATGGTGCCGGTGCTGCGGTAGTTCTGCTCGAGCTTGAGCGTGCGGGCGCCGGGGTAGTCGGCGAGCACCCGCTGCACGTTCTCGACGCGCGCGCCGCGCCAGCCGTAGATGGCCTGGTCGTCGTCGCCGACGATGAAGACCTGGCCGCGCTCGCCGGCCAGCAGGCGCACGAAGGCGTACTGGATGGCGTTGGTGTCCTGGAACTCGTCGACCAGCAAGTGCGTGAAGCGGCGCTGGTAGTGCGCCAGCAGCGCCGGATGGTCGCGCAGGGTCTCGTGGGCGCGCAGCAGGATCTCGGCGAAGTCCACCAGCCCGGCGCGGCGGCAGCGCACCTCGTACTCGGCGTAGGCGCGCAGCATCTGCTGGCCCATGTAGTCGCCGCCAGCGATCTGGATGTGCTCGGGGCGCTGGCCTTCGTCCTTGCGGGCGTTGATCCACCACACGACCTGGCGCGGCGGAAAGCGCGAATCATCCAGGTCGAGGTCGGCGATGACGCGCTTCACCAGCCGCAGCTGGTCGTCGGCGTCGAGGATCTGGAAGCCCTCCGGCAATCCGGCGTCCTGCCAGTGCAGGCGCAACAGGCGGTGGGCGATGCCGTGGAAGGTGCCGACCCACAGGCCGCGCGTCTCGACGCCCAGCGTGGCGGCGATCCGGTGGCGCATCTCGTGCGCCGCCTTGTTGGTGAACGTGACGGCCAGGAGCCCGTGCAGCGGCACACCCTCGACGGCGTGCAGCCAGCCGATGCGGTGCGTGAGCACGCGGGTCTTGCCGGAGCCGGCGCCGGCGAGCACCAGGTAGTGGCCCGGCGGCGCGGACACGGCCTCGCGCTGGGCCGCGTTCAGCCCGTCGAGGAGGAAGGAGACGTCCATGCCGCGGATTGTAGCGGGCGGCGTGCGCCCGCCACGTCACTTCAGGCAGCGCCCGAAGAAGGCCTCGGTCATCCGGTAGCGGTGCAGGGCGTCGGCGCCACGCAGGCCGTGCTTCGCGCCGGGGTAGGTCATCAGTTCGAAGGGTTGTGCGCGCTGCTGAAGGGCACTCATCAGCACGGTCGCGTTCGAGAACAGCACGTTGTCGTCGGCCATGCCGTGGATGAGCAGCAGCGGTTCGGTGAGGCCCTCGATGTGGGCGAGCACGCGGGCCTTGTCGTAGCCCTCCGGATTGGCCTGCGGCAGATCCATGTAGCGCTCGGTGTAGTGCGTGTCGTAGAGCGCCCAGTCGGTCACCGGTGCGCCGGAAACGCCGCAGGCATAGGCGCCGCGGCTGCGGGCCAGCAGCATCAGCGTGATGTAGCCGCCGTTGCTCCAGCCGTGCACGCCGATCCGCGCGTCGTCGACCCACGGCTGCGCGCGCAGCCAGGCGACGCCGTTCAGCTGGTCCTCGACCTCGACCGTGCCCTGCTTGCCGTACAGCGCCGACAGGAAGGCCTGCCCGCGCCGCGGCGTGCCGCGATTGTCGAGCGAGAACACCACATAGCCCTGTTGCGCCAGGTAGCGGCTGAAGAAGTGGTCGCCGCGGCCCGGCCAGCTGTCGGTGACGGTCTGTGCGGCCGGGCCGCCGTACACGTAGATCACGACCGGGTACTTCTTCCGCGCGTCGAAGCCCGGCGGCTTGATCAGGCTGTAGTGCAGGTCGGATTGGCCGTCGGCGGCCTTCAGCGTGCCGAATTCGACCGGGCCATGGATGGCCCGGAAGGGGAAGTACGGATGGCCTTCCACCAGCCGGTTGTCGATCAGGTCGGCGAGCTTCCGGCCGTCGCGGTCGAACAGCTGGGTCTGTGGCGGCGTGGTGGCGTTCGACCACAGCGAGACGAAGCGCTCGGCCTTCGCATCGAAGCTCGCGGCATGCATGCCGGCGTCAAGGGTCAGGCGGACGGGATCGCTTTCGCCATCGAGCGCCACGCGGTAGACATGGCGTTCGAGCGCGCCATCGCGCGTGCCGGCGATGTAGGCCACGCCGCGGTCCTCGTCGACGGCCAGGAGGTCTTCCACCATCCAGTCGCCGCGGGTGACGGGTTGCGGGTCGCGGCCGTCGGCATCGAACAGGTAAAGGTGCATGAAGCCGCTGCGCTCGCTGCCCCACAGCAGGCGGCCGTCACCCATGACGTGCAGCAGGTCGTGCAGGTTCACCCAGCTGCGGCTGCGCTCGGTGATCAGCGTGCGCTGCGTACCCTTGGCGAGGTCGGCCTCGATCAGTTCGAGCTTGCGCTGGTCGCGGCTCTGGCGCTGGAACAGCAGGCGCAGCGGCGCGGCCCAGTCCACGCGGGTGAGGTAGATGTCGGGTTCGGGCCCGAGGTCGAGCCAGCGCGGCGTGGCGCCGGCCTTCGGCGCGATCACGCCGAGCTGGATCAGGACGTTCGCCTCGCCGGCCGCCGGGTAGCGCTGCCGCACGACCTCGGTGCGGTCCGGGTAGATCTCGAAGCGCTCGCGGATCGGCACCGGCGTCTCGTCGATGCGCGCGAAGGCGATGGCGCTGTCGTCCGGCGCCCACCAGTAGCCGGTGTGGCGGTTCATCTCCTCGTCGGCGACGAACTCCGCGACGCCATTGCCGATCACGTCGCTGCCGTCGGCGGTGAGCTGCGCTTCAGCGCCCGACGCGACCTCCACCACCCACAGGTTGCGGCCGCGGATGAAGCTGACGAAGCCGCCCTTCGGCGAGACCTTTGGATCGGTGGCGAAGCCCTCGCCCGAGGTCAGCTTGCGCGCGCCGGCGTCCGGCGCGGCGAGGTCGAACAGGTAGAGCTCGCCGCCGAGCGGGAACAGCAGGCGGCGCGAATCGGGGAACCACGCGTACTCGACGATGCCCGAGAGCGACGCAGTGCGCTGGCGTTCGCGGCGCGCCTTCTCCTCGTCGCTGAGTTCGCCTTCGCCATCGGGAAGCAGCGCCTTCGAGTCGACCAGCAGCGCGGCCTGCTTGGTCGCCACGTCGAAGGCCCAGAGGTCGAGCTGGTTGCGGTTCTCGGCCTTGCCCTTGAGGAAGGTGATGCGCGCGCCGTCCGGCGAGAACCTCGGCTGCACGAGCGTGGGGCCGGACAGCGGCGTGTCGCCGGTGATGGCTTCGAGCGTGAGTTGCGGCGGCGTGGCAGCGGTCGGGGCGGTCGTCGAGCTCATGGCGGGCGAGGCGAGGACGCCGCAGGCGGCGAGGGTGAGGGTGGCAAGGAGGCGCATGCGCGGCGTTCCGGGGTGGTCGTGCGTGTCGGGGGGTGATCAGGCTTTCGGCGTGATGCCGAACAGGATGCGCTTCTGCTCGTCGCTCAGTTCTGCAGGCCGCGCAAAGCGCGGGTCCTTGGCGACGGCATAGGCGCGCGCCGTGGCCGGGCGCGCGGCAATGGCCTCGCGCCAGCGGCGCAGGTTGGCGTGCGGCTCGAGGTCGAGCGGCGCCTTCACGTAGGGCGAGATCCACGGGTAGCACGCCATGTCGGCGATGGTGTACTCGTCGCCGGCGATGAACGCGCGCCCCTCGAGGCGGCGGTCCAGCACCCCAAGCAGGCGCTGGGCCTCGCGGGCGTAGCGCTCCTGCGCGTAGGGGATCGTCTCCGGCGCGTAGACGTGGAAGTGCCCGTATTGGCCGGTCATCGGCCCCAGGCCCGCCATCTGCCAGAACAGCCATTCGAGCGTGGCCGTGCGGCCGCGCAGCTCGGCCGGGAGGAAGCGCCCGGTCTTCTCGGCGAGGTAGAGCAGGATGGCACCGGACTCGAACACGCTGATCGGTGCGCCGCCGTCGGCCGGCGCGTGGTCGACGATCGCCGGCATGCGGTTGTTCGGCGCGATGGCGAGGAACTCCGGCCGGAACTGCTCGCCAGCGCCGATGTTCACCGGGTGCAGGGTGTACGGCACGCCGGTTTCCTCGAGGAACAGCGTGACCTTGTGGGCGTTCGGCGTGGGCCAGTAGTGCAGGTCGATCATGGGGCGGCATCGCGGGCGAGGGGTCGAGCTTAGCGTCTCGTCGACCTGCAGGACGTCAGGCCTGTGTCAGGCTCCGCCGGCACGCTGGCCGCAAGGAGGAACGACATGCGCCTGCTTCTCGTCGAAGACCATCCCCCGCTTGCCGGGGCCATTGGCGACGCCCTGGCCCGGGCAGGTTTCACCGTCGATCACGCCGGCACCGCCCGCGAGGCACGCGCCATGGCGAACACGGCCGACTACGGACTGGTGCTGTTGGACCTCGGGCTGCCGGACGGCGACGGCCTGCGTCTGTTGCCCGCTTTGCGCGACGGCGGTCGCGTCCCGGTGATCGTTCTGACCGCCCGCGACGCGCTCGAGGACCGCTTGGCCGGCCTCGATGGCGGTGCCGACGACTACATCCTCAAGCCGGTCGAGATGCGGGAGCTGGCAGCGCGCTGCCGCGCCGTCTTGCGGCGCCCCGGCGAGCGGGCCGCGACCACGCTGCAGGTGGGCCCGATCGCGTTCGACACGGTGAATCGAAGCGTGGTGGCCGATGGCCGCGCCGTGATGCTGGGCCGTCGCGAGACGGCCATCCTCGAGCAACTGATGCGAGCGGCGGGCCGGGTGGTGGCGCGCGGCGCCCTCGAGGAGGCGATCTACGGTTTCGACGATGAGGTGGGGCCGAACGCCCTCGAGGCCGGCATGTCGCGTTTGCGCCGTGCTTTGGCCGCCGCCGGCTGTCCGCTGCCGATCGTGACCGTCCGCGGTCTCGGTTGGATGCTGGTGAAGGAGGTCGCGCCATGAGCGCATCGCCGCGTTCGCTCGCCTCGCGACTCACGACCCGCCTGTTCGCGATCGCCGGCGCAGCGCTGGTCGTGAACATGCTGGCCGTGGGTCTCTATTACGGATTCGACCGCCGAGCGATGGAGGGCGAAGTCGTCGAGCATCGACTGGGCCTCGTGTCCGAGGCTTTCGACCCCGCCGAGGGGCGCGTCGAGGCATCGGCGCGGGCGCTGTATGAGGCGCATCCCGAGGCCTACGCCTTCGTCGTGGCGGATGCGGAAGGGCGCGTGCTCGACGCGGCGAATCCCGGCCTCGTGCCGCGGCGCGCCTTCGAGGAAGCCGCTTTCGCCGACGACTGGCTCGCCCACCGGAAGTCGGGTTCGCGCTCGCTGCTGATCGCCTCGAAGAAGGCCACGTTGGGGGGCCGCGAACTGCGCCTGGTCTTCGTGATGCACGAGGACCCCGCACACCTGCTGCCGCGCGCACTGCTCGCGGAGTTCGTCGGCCACATCTGGCTGCCCATCGTGCCAGTGGTCGTGCTGCTCATCGCTGCGAATGCCGTGCTGATCCGCCGCGGCCTCTCCCCCGTCACGGCCGCGGCGCGCTGGGCGCGGAGTATTCGCCCTGGCCAGTTGCCCGCGCCCTTGCCGGCCGCCGACCTGCCCTCCGAGATCACCGACCTCGTCGACGCCACGCGTCGCTCGCTGGATCGCCTGAACGACGCGTTGTCCGCCGAAAAGCGCCGCGCCGCGGAGGCCGCCCACGCCTTGCGTACGCCGGTGGCGGTGCTGGCCGCCCGCCTCGACGCCCTGCCGCCGGGGCCCGCCGCGGATCAGCTGCGGGTCGACGTCGTCGCGCTCGCCCGTACCGTCCGGCAAGTGCTCGCTTCGGCGAATGCGGATGCGTTGCAGGTGGACGAATCCCTCCGTGCCGACCTTGGAGCGGTGGCGTCGCGCGTGGCGTCGGCGTTGGCGGCGTTCGCTGCGTCGCGCGACGTCGACCTGGATATTGAGCTGCCGCCCGAGCCGATCGTCGTGGCCGCCGATCCGGACGCCCTCGAAATCGCGCTCTCCAACCTGGTCGAGAACGCGATCGTGCACGGCGGTCCGGGATCCGTGGATCTCACGGTCGGGCCTGGGCCGGAAGTGTGCGTTCGGGATCGCGGTCCGGGGATTCCGCCCGGTGCGGGGCGTACGCTGTTCCAGCCCTTCTGGCGCGGTGCCGATGCCGCGCCCGGCGGCGCAGGTCTCGGCCTCGCGATCGTCGAGCGCGTGCAGCGCGCGCAGGGCGGCGACGTGCAGGTCGAGGCCCCCGCCGACGGCGGTGCCGCCTTTCGACTGAGGTTCCGCTCGGGCTGATGGCCGTCAGGCTCTCGTCAGGCGCGGCGCACAGCATGGCTTCCGTGGACGCCGCCGGGACCCTTCCGGCGCGACACGCCCCCTTCCCTAGGAGTCCTGTCATGAAGTCCCTCGCCACCGTCCTTGTCTTCGCCCTGGCGCCCGCACTGTCCCTCGCCGCGGAACGCATCACCCCGATCGCCGATGCGAAGCGGGGCAGCATCGTCACCGTGCAAGGCACGGTCGAGCGCATCACCGACGAAGATGAATTCCGCCTCGCTGATGCCAGCGGCAGCATCCGCGTCTACGTCGGCCCGAACTGGGTGCCCGCCAGCGAAGGGGAATCCGTGACGGTGCACGGCTTCGTCGACGACGACCTCGGCCCGCGTGAGCTCTATGCCCGTACGCTGACGCGTGCCGACGGCAGCGTCGCCACGTTCGAGCGCCGCTACGACTGGTGAGTGCCGTGGCGCGTCGCGGCGACGCGACGCGCCGTCAGGCCAGGTAGCCGCCGTCCACGGTCAGCGTCGTGCCGGTCACGTAGCTCGCGGCGTCGCTGAGCAGGAACAGCACCGCCGGTGCGATCTCGTCGGGTTGCGCGGCGCGGCCCTGCGGGATCAGCTGGCTCATCATCCCCATCATCTTCGGGTTGCCGGTGATGGCGCTGGCGAACTTGGTGTCGGTCAGGCACGGCAGCACAGCGTTGACGCGCACCTTCTGCGCCGCGAGTTCCTTCGCGAAGCCTTCCGTCATGTTGACGATGCCGGCCTTGGTCATCGAATAGATGCCCTGGCCTGCGGCGGGGCGCTTCGCGTTGACGGAGGCCACGTTGACGATGCTGCCACCCCCGGCCCTCGCCATGCGCTTCGCGGCCTGTACCGTCGTCCAGAAGTAGCCGCGCAGGTTCACTTCCACGGTCTTCTCGTAGGCCACGAGGTCCATGTCGAGCATCGGGCCGAAGTAGGGGTTGGCTGCGGCGTTGTTCACCAGCAGCGAGACGGTCTTGCCTTCGGCATCGAGCGCGGCGAACAGGGCCTCGATGGCGGCGGCATCGCCGATGTGCACGGCCCGGGCCTCGGCGCTGCCGCCGGCCTTGCGGATGGCCTCGGCGACGGCCTCGCAGGTGTCGAGCTTGCGGCTGCTGCAGATCACGTGCGCGCCCTGCGCCGCCAGCAGGTGGGCGACGGCCTCGCCGATGCCGCGCGAGGCGCCGGTGACGAGGGCCGTGCGGCCGGCGAGCGAGAACAGGGTCGAAGCGTCGGACATCGTGGACTCCATGCGGGGCTGGGCTTTGCGCTACGCTCGGGAACCTACCACACCCCTCCGTACGGAGCCCCGATGGCCCAGGCGAATTCACCGGCGCGCGAGCGCGTGCTGATCACCGGAGGCGGCAGCGGCCTCGGCCTCGCGCTGGCGCAGCGCTACGCCCGCGACGGCGCACGCGTGCTCGTCGTCGACATCGACGCGGCCGTCGGCGGTGTCGACGTGCTCGTCAACAACGCCGGCATCGCCAGCGGCGGCGCGCTGCTCGGCACCGACATGGCCGAGTGGCGGCGACTGATCGAGGTGGACCTGCTCAGCGTCGTCCGCGGCACGCTGGCCTTCCTGCCCGGCATGGTCGAGCGCGGCCGTGGGCACGTCGTCAGCACGGCGAGCTTCGCCGGCCTCGCCGGCGCGCCGGGCATCATGACCTACGGCGTCGCCAAGGCCGGCGTGGTGGCGTTCTCCGAGCAGCTCCGCGCCGAGATGCACGGCACCGGGGTCGACGTCTCGGTGCTGTGCCCGGCGTTCTTCCGCACCAACCTGCTGGAGAACTTCCACGGCGACGCCAAGGTGCGCGGCATGGCCTCGCGCATGATGGACAAGAGCCCCGACACGCTCGATACGGTGGCCGACGCCTGCTACCGGGACTTGCGCGCGCGGCGCTTCCTCGTCCTGCCGACGCGCGCCGAACCCCTGCGCTGGCGCCTCAAGCGCTGGTTCCCCGAGTTCTATTTCAAGAAGCTGGTGCAGACCGCCGCGCGCATGCGCCGCGCCTGAACCACCCACCGGAGCAATTGACATGCAGTGGATGATCTACGGCGCGAACGGCTACACCGGGCGCCTTATGGCGAAGGAAGCGGTGGCGCGGGGCCTCACCCCCATCCTCGCCGGCCGCCGCCGCGAGGACCTCGAGGCCATGGGGCGTGAACTGGGCCTCGAAGTGCGGGTGTTCGGCCTCGAGCCGGCCGCCCTCGACCTCGGCCTGAAGGGCGTGGGGCTGGTCCTGCACTGCGCCGGGCCGTTCTCGGAGACCTGCGCGCCCATGCTCGAGGCCTGCCTGCGTGCCAAGGCGCACTATCTCGACATCACCGGCGAGATCGACGTCTTCGCCCATTGCCACCAGCAGGACGCCCGGGCCAAGCAGGCGGGCATCGTCGTGCTGCCCGGCTCGGGTTTCGACGTGGTGCCCACCGACTGCCTCGCGGCCCTGCTCAAGCGCGAGATGCCCGACGCGACCTCGCTGGTGCTCGCCTTCGAGGCGGGCGGCGGCCCCAGCCCGGGCACGGCCAAGACCAGCGTCGAGGGCCTCGGCAAGGGCGGTCGTGCGCGCATCGGCGGCGAGATGCGCAAGGTGCCGCTGGCGTGGAAGCACCGCACCTTCGAGCGCGACGGCCAAGCACGAACGGCCATGACCATCCCGTGGGGCGACGTCTACACCGCCTACGTGTCGACCGGGATCCCGGATATCGAGGTCTACATGGCGGTGCCGCCGGCGGTGATCGGCCGCGTGAGGCGCTTGCGGCTGGTGCAGCCGCTGCTCGGCCTCGGGCCGGTGCAGCGCTTCATGAAGGCGCGCGTCGAGAAGTCCGTGCGCGGGCCCTCGGAATCCAAGCGCGGGAGCACCGACACGCTGGTCTGGGGCGAGGCCCGCAACGCGTCGGGCCGGGAGCTGAAGGCCCAGCTGCGCACCCCGAACGGCTACGACCTGACCGTCACCGCGGCGCTGGGCATCACCCAGCGGCTGCTCGGCGGACCCGCCGAGCCGGGCTTCAAGACGCCGTCGCTGCTGATGGGCGCCGATTACGTCCTCGGCCTGCCGGGGGTCGTGCGCAGCGCGTGAGGCCGGCTTGGCAGGCCCGGTGCGGGCCCCGTAGTCTGGCCGCATCACCCGGAGTGCCCATGCCGCCGTTCCCCGCCCGGTCCGCCTGCCTCGCCATCGCCCTGTCGCTGGCCCAGCCCGGGATCGCGTTCGCCCAGTCGGGCCCCTCGGCCGTCGGCGCGTGGGGAGTGGCGGCCCTCGTGCTGCTGCTCTCCGCGGTCGTGGTCGCCCTGTGGGGCGCCCGCCAGCGCGAGCGGCGCGACCGCCAGCGTTTCGAGCTCGTCGCCCGGGCGATCAGCGACGGCATCTACGACCTTGACCTGGTCGTCGACCGGCTCTGGCGCAGCGAGGCCTTCTGCCGGATGTTCGGCCTGCCGGCCGAGGGCGCCGCGCACGCGGTCAGCGACTGGCTGACCCGGGTCCACCCCGACGACCGCGAGCGCATCCGCCTCGGCTACGCCCAGGCGATGGATGGCGACGCGACCGAGTGGCAGGTCGCCTACCGCTACCTCCGCCCCGACGGTGGCATCGGCCACGTGGTCGACCGCCTGGTCATCGTCCGCGACGAGCGTGGGCAGCCGGTGCGCGCGATCGGCGGCGTGGCCGACGTCAGCGACGAACAGGGCGCCATCGAGCGGCTGGCCCTTCTGCGGCGCGCCCTCGACGCCAGCACCACCGGCGTCGCCATCATCGACGCGCAGGCCCCGGACATGCCCTGCGTCTACGCCAACCGCGCGCTGGTGCAGATGAGCGGCTATCCCGTGGAGGAGTTGCTGGGCCGCAACCTCCGCCTGCTGCAGGGCGCCGAGCGCGAGCAGCCGGGGCTGGAGATGCTGCGCCATGCGATCCGCGAGGGTCGCGACGGGCAGGCCCTGCTGCGCAACTGGCGCAAGGACGGCGCGTCCTACTGGGTCGACCTCGTGGTGTCGCCGGTGCGCGACGGTAGCGGCCAACTCACCCACTGGGTCGGCTCGCAGGCCGATGTCAGCGAGCGCGTCGCCACCGAGCAGGCCCTCGCGCACCGGGCCACGCACGACGAACTCACGGGCCTGCCGAACCGGCAGCTGTTCCGCGACCGCCTCGCGCAGGCGCTGCGCGAGAGCAAGCGCTTTGGCCTGAACCTCGTGGTCATGTTCATCGACCTCGACAACTTCAAGCTGATCAACGATTCCCTCGGCCATTCCGCGGGCGACGAGCTGCTGCGGACCGTCGCGCGCCGGCTGCAGGGCTGCCTGCGGCAGACCGACTCCGTGGCGCGCTTCGGTGGCGACGAGTTCGTGGTGCTGCTTCTCGGCGAGGCCGAGACCGACGTTCTGCGCGTGGTGGACCGCATCACCGAGGCCCTGCGCCGCCCGGTCGCGCTGGCCGGCGCGGTGCACTACTGCACCGCCTCGATCGGCTACGCGCGCTGCCCGCAGCACGGCGACGAGGCCGGGATCCTTCTGCAGCGCGCCGACATGGCCATGTACCAGGCCAAGGCCCGCGGCCGGAACTGCGCGGTCGGCTACGAGCCCACGTTCGACCAGGGTTCCGCCGAACGCCTGCTGCTGATCACGCAGCTCCGCGAAGCCGTCGAGAGGAAGGAGTTCCTGCTGCACTACCAGCCGCAGTTCCGCTGGGACGGCCGCGCGCAGGGCATGGAGGCCCTGCTCCGCTGGAACCACCCGGTGCGCGGGCTGCTGGCCCCCGGCCACTTCATCGAGGCACTCGAGGAGAGCGGCCTGATGGCCGAGGTCGGGCGCTGGGTGTTGCGCGACGCCGCGCGCCGCCACGCGGAACTCGTCGCGCTGGGGCTCGGCGACGTCCGCCTCGCCGTCAATGTGTCCGCGACCCAGTTGCACCACGACCTCCGCGCGGACGTCGAGGCCCTCGTGGCCGAGTTCGCCCTGCCGCCGGGCGCCCTGGAACTCGAGCTGACCGAGAGCGTCCTGATGGTCAATGCCGAGTCGACCATCGAGGAGATGAAGCGCGTCGATTCGCTCGGCGTCGGCATCGCCGTGGACGACTTCGGCACCGGCTACTCGTCGTTGTCCTACCTGAAGCGCCTGCCCATCCAGCGCCTGAAGATCGACCGCAGCTTCGTGCGCGGCCTCGGCACCGACCCGGACGACGAGGCGATCTGCGCGTCGGTGATCCTGCTCGCGAGCAGCCTCGGCCTCGACACGGTCGCCGAGGGCGTCGAGACGGAGCCGCAGCGCGACTGGCTGGCCGAGCACGGCTGCGGCGAACTGCAGGGCTACCTGCTGGGCCGCCCGGCGTCCTTCGACGACGTCGTCGCGATGATCCGGGCGCAGCGCGGCTGAGCCGGTTCCTCAGCCGTACAGCCGATCCGGTAGCCAGGTGGCAAGCCCGGGGAACAGCCACAGCAGGGCCAGCATCAGCAGCTGCAGGCCGATGAAGGGCACGACGCCGCGGTAGATCGCGGTGGTCGGGATGGCGGCCGGGGCCACGCCGCGAAGGTAGAACAGCGCGAAGCCGAAGGGCGGCGTCAGGAAGCTCGTCTGCAGGTTCACGGCCATCATCACGCCCAGCCACACCGGGTCGACCCCGAGGTGGAACAGCACGGGTGCGACGATCGGCACCACGATGAAGACGATCTCGATGAAGTCGAGGATGAAGCCGAGCAGGAACATCAGCAGCATCACGGCGAGCACCGCGCTCGTCTTGCCGCCCGGCAGCCCGGTGAGCAGTTCGTGCACGAGGTCGTCGCCGCCGTAGCCGCGGAACACCAGCGAGAACAGCGCGGCGCCGAACAGGATGGCGAAGACCATCGCGCTGACCTTGGCCGTCTCGCGCGCCACCTCGTGGAAGCGGGCGAGCGACAGCTGGCCGCGCAGGGCGGCGAAGACGGTGGCGCCCACGGCGCCGACGGCCGCCGCTTCGGTCGGCGTGGCGACGCCGCCGAGGATCGACCCCAGCACCAGCACGACCAGGCCGAGCGCCGGGAACATGTCGCGCGCCAGCGCGGCCAGCGAGGGCCGTGCCGTCCCGGGCAGCGCGGGGGCCTTCTCCGGGTGGCGCCACGCGACGAACAGCGCGTAGGCGAGGTAGAGCGCCACCAGCCCGAGGCCCGGCAGCAGCGCCCCGGCGAACAGGTCGCCGACCGACACCGTGTCCGGCGCGAAGTTCCCCTGCGCCAGCTGGACGCGCTGGTAGGCGTTGCCGAGCTGGTCGCCGAGCAGCACCAGCACGATCGAGGGCGGGATGATCTGCCCGAGCGTGCCGGATGCCGCGATCGCGCCGGTGGCGAGCTTCGGGTCGTAGCCCGCGCGCAGCATGACCGGCAAGGCGATCAGGCCCATCGTGACCACGGTGGCGCCGACGATGCCGGTGCTGGCGGCGAGAATGCCGCCGACGACGATCACCGACACCACGAGCCCGCCGCGACGCTGGCCGAACAGGCCCGCCATGCTGGTCAGCAGGGCCTCGGCCAGCTTGCTGCGTTCCAGCATCACGCCCATGAAGACGAACAGCGGCACGGCCAGCAGGGTCTGGCTGGTCAGCGTGTCGAACATCCGGTTCGGCAGCGCGGTCAGGAACGCCGGGTCGAAGTTGCCCAGCAGCACGCCGAGGCCGGCGAACAGCAACGCCACGCCGCCGAGCACGAAGGCGACCGGGAAGCCGCTCGCCAGCCCGATGCACAAGCCGATGAGCAGCAGGACGAGCATCGCGATGTGCTGGTCGTGCAGGCTCATGCCGCGCCCTCCGCCGGCACGGGGCGTTCCGCGGCGATCGGCCAGGCGCGCAGCGCCTCGGCGACGGCCTGCAGGGCGAGCGCTGCGGCGCCCAGCGGCAGCAGGCTCTTGGCGAGGAACAGGCCCGGCAGCCCGCCGGTGCTGCCCGAGCGCTCGCCGATCGACCAGCTGAGCGCGACGTAGTCCCAGCTCACGGCGACGACGAAGACGCAGAACGGCAGCAGCAGCAGGGCGATGCCGGCGATCTCCGCGCGGGCACGGGTCCGGGCGCTCCAGCGCGAGGACAGCACGTCGATGCGGACATGGCCACGTTCCCGCAGGGTCCAGCCGAGCCCCAGCATCACCATCGTCGCGTTGAGCCACAGCACCAGGTCCTGCACCTTCACCGAGCCCTTGCCCAGCGAATACGCGAGCACCAGCCCGGCGGACAGCAGCACCACCGCGCTGGCGGCGGCGGCGGCGGCGTGCCCCAGCGCGCCGGACAGGGCATCGATGCCGCGCACCCGCGGCCGGTCGTCGGTGTCGGTCATGCGCCCTCCCGCGCGTTGGCGACACGCGAGGATGGCACCGCCGGCGAGGCCGATACAATCGCCGCCTCTGCCGACCCGGAGCCGTCCATGCCTCGCCTCGTCCTGATCGACGGCTCGTCCTACCTGTACCGCGCCTTCCACGCGCTGCCGCCGCTGACCGGCCCCGACGGCACGCCGACCGGCGCCCTGTTCGGCGTGGTGAACATGTTGCGCGCCACGCTGAAGGAGGGTCCGGAATACGCCGCGTTCGTGCTCGACGCCTCGGGCCCGACCTTCCGCGAGGACCTCGACCCGCAGTACAAGGCGCACCGGCCGCCCATGCCGGACGAGCTGCGCGCACAGGTCGAGCCGATGATCGCCATCGTCGAGGCGCTGGGCTTCCCGATCCTGCGCGTGCCGGGTGTCGAGGCCGACGACGTGATCGGCACGCTGGCGGTGCAAGCCGCGGCGCAGGGCCTGGAGGTCACCGTCTCGACCTCGGACAAGGACTTCGCCCAGCTCGTCCGCCCCGGCATCACGCTGGCCAACACGATGAGCGGCTCGAAGCTCGCCAGCGACGCCGACGTCATCGAGAAGTTCGGCGTGCGCGCCGACCAGATCATCGATTACCTCTCGCTGATGGGCGACAGCGTCGACAACGTGCCCGGCGTCGAGAAATGCGGCCCGAAGACGGCGGCGAAGTGGCTGGGCGAGTACGGCACGCTCGAGTCGGTCATCGCCAACGCCGGGAAGATCACGGGAAAGATCGGCGAGAACCTGCGCGCCGCGCTGCCGCGCCTGCCGCTGAACCGCCGGCTCGTCACCATCAAGACCGATGTCGCGCTGGACCGCGGTCCGACCGACCTCCACCTGCGCGACCGCCACGTCGACACGTTGCGCGCGCTGTACCTGCAGTACGGGTTCAACGCCGCCGCGCGCGAGCTGGATGGTGGGGCGGGTCCGCCGGCATCGAGTGGTGGCGCCGCCCGCGGCGCCCCGCGCGGCTTCGGCGGCAGCGGCGACGCAGCGCCGGTCGCGCCGGTCGATCCGGCATGGTCGGCGAAGGGCGAGGTCGAGTGCGTGCTCGACGAGGCGTCGCTCGCGCGTTGGGTGGAGGCCCTGCGCACCGCGCCGCTCATCGCCTTCGACACCGAGACCGACGGGCTCGATCCGCAGCAATGCCACCTCGTCGGCATCAGCCTTTCCGTCGCCATCGGCAAGGCCTGCTACATCCCCATCGCGCACGCGTATGCCGGTGCACCGGCGCAGCTGCCGTGGACGACCGTTTGCGAAGCGCTCAAGCCGATCCTCGAGGACGCCGCCAGACCTAAGCTCGGCCAGAACGGCAAGTTCGACATCGAGGTGCTGGCCCGCCACGGCGTCGACGTGCAGGGCTATGCCGAGGACACGTTGCTGATGAGCTTCGTGCTCGACGCCGGCCTCAACCGCCATGACATGGACGCCCTGGCCGAGCGCCACCTCGGCTACATGACCATCAAGTACGAAGAGGTCTGCGGCAAAGGCGCCAAGCAGATCACCTTCGACCAGGTGGATCTCGAGCGCGCCACGGCGTACGCCGCCGAGGACGCCGACGTCACCCTGCGCCTGCACGCAGCGCTGTCGTCGCGCTTGGCCACCGAGCCCGCGCTGGCGTCGGTCTACCGCGACATCGAGATGCCCTTGGTGCCCGTGCTGGCGCGCATGGAGCGCACCGGCGTGCGCATCGACGTCGCCGAGCTGAAGCGCCAGAGCGCGGAGCACGCCAAGCGCCTGCACGCCATCGAGCAGGAGGCGCACGGCATCGCCGGCCGGCCGTTCAACCTCGATTCGCCGAAACAGCTGCAGGCCCTGCTGTTCGACGAACTTGGCCTGCCGGCGCTGGTGAAGACGCCCACCGGCCAGCCGAGCACCAACGAGGAGGCGCTGGAGGCGATTGCCGATCAACACGCCCTTCCACGACTGATCCTCGAGCACCGCGGCCTCGCCAAGCTCAAGAGCACCTACACCGACAAGTTGCCGGAGTCGGTGAACCCGCTCACCGGCCGCGTGCACACGCGCTACAACCAGGCCGGTGCGGCGACGGGTCGCCTCAGCTCCAACGACCCCAACCTGCAGAACATCCCGATCCGCACGCCGGAAGGCCGGCAGATCCGCCGCGCCTTCGTCGCCCCGGAGGGCCGCGTGATCCTTGCCTGCGACTATTCGCAGATCGAGCTTCGCATCATGGCCCACCTCTCCGAGGACGCCGGCCTGCTGCGCGCCTTCGCCGAAGGCCTCGATGTGCACAAGGCCACCGCCGCGGAAGTGTTCGGCGTGCCGCTGGCCGACGTCAGCGGCGACCAGCGCCGCGCGGCGAAGGCCATCAACTTCGGCCTGATCTACGGCATGAGCGCCTTCGGCCTCGCGCGCCAGCTCGGCATCGACCGCGGGCAGGCGCAGGACTACATCGGCCTGTACTTCAGCCGCTATCCAGGCGTGCGCGCCTACATGGACCGCACGCGCGAGCAGGCCAAGGCGACGGGCTATGTCGAAACCGTGTTCGGTCGCCGCCTGCACCTCGCCGAGATCCGCTCGCGCAACCAGGCGCAGCGCGCCGGCGCAGAGCGTGCCGCCATCAACGCGCCGATGCAGGGCACCGCCGCCGACATCATCAAGCGCGCGATGGTCGCCGTGGATGCTTGGACGGTGCCGCGTGCCGACCGCATCGCGATGCTGATGCAGGTGCATGACGAACTGGTGTTCGAAGTGGACACGGGGTTCGTCGAGGAGGCCAAGGCCGAGGTCCTGCGGCGGATGGAGGCGGCGGCCAGCCTGCGCGTGCCCCTGCTGGTCGAGGCCGGCGTCGGCCCGACGTGGGACGCGGCGCATTGACGCCTGGCCGCCGGACGGCGTAACGCGGAGCGAGCACTTCCGTCACGCTTCCCGAATCTGGCCGTGAATTCCTCCTGAACCGGATCTCCGTTCCGCGCAGGGGTTCACGAACTTCTCAGTGCCCCGGTGGTCAGATGTCACGCAACGGATGCAATGTCCGTTGCCGTGGACTCGATCCCTCCCCTGGTCGACCCACACGAGGCGGCTGACCTCCCCTTCCGCCGCCTCACCCAGCCCCGCGAGCTTCCCCTGGCTCGCGGGGTTTTTTATGTCGCCTGCATTCGCGGAGGACGCCGGGCGGGTGGTGGGACGAGGCTCCGCCATGGCATAAGGCCGGCCATGGAACCGATCGACAGCGCCCGCCGCCCGCTCGCCCCGCTCGGATCCGCCATCCGGGGCCTCGTGCCCGGTGGGTGCCCGCGTCCCCCCCCCCGGCGCGCCAGCGCCCTGCCCGAGTCGATGCAGCGCCGCAGGGCGGACGGACGGTGACCGACCCCGTGGACCTTGCCGTCGTCGGCGGTGGCCCGGCGGGCGTGGCCACCCTCCTCGCGGCCGAGACGCTCGCGCCCGACTGGCGCGTGGCCGGCTGGCGCGGCACGGTTCCCGGCTTCCTGCCCGCCTACGGCGGCAACGATCCGGTGCACCGCCTGAACGTGGCGGTCGAGCGGATGGGCCTCGATGCCGCGGCGCCGATCGACTTCTACGACTGGCTGCAGGCGGTCCATCCGGAGCGGCGCGTCCGTCCGGGCGACTTCGTGCCGCGCGCCTGGTTCGGGGAGTACCTCGCGCACCGTGCGGCGTCGGTGCGGGCGGGGGTCCGCCCCGAGGCGGTCGTCGCACTTGATCGTTGCGCGGGGGGCTGGCGATTGCAGGGTGCCGGGGGCGACAAGCTCGTCGCCCGCCGCGTGGCGCTGTGCCTTGGCATGCCCGCCGGGGTGCCGATGCCCGGCGCGTCCTCGCCGTGGGTCGGCGACCCTTGGGCCTGGTGGCGGGCGCACCAAGGGGCGCCGTTGCCGCTCGCGCCCTCGGACCGCGTGCTGGTGGTCGGCAGCGGCCTGACGGCGGTCGACATGGTGCTGGGCCTGCGTGCCCGCGGATTCGCCGGGCCGATCGAGGTCGTTTCGACGGGCGGGCGCTGGTCGACCGCCCATGCCCCGGCGCCGCCGCTCGACCCCGAGGCGCGGGACCGCTTGGATGATGCCCTCGACGCCGCGACCGGCGCCCGCGGGACGATGCGCGTGCTGCGCCGCTTCGCAGCAGAGCATCCGTGGCGGGCCGTCGTCGATGCGCTGCGCGCGGACACCAATGCCCGCTGGGCGGCCCTCGGCCTCGAGGAGCAGCGCCGGGTGATGCGCCATGCCTTCGGCCTCTGGAACCGCCACCGGCACCGCATGGCGCCCGACGTGCTCGCGACCCTCGAGGCCGACCGCGCCCTGCGGCTTCGGCCCGGCCGCATCGCCGTCGAGGACGGCGGGAGGATCGTCCTTCGCCACGCCGGCCGGACCGAAGCGCTGGATGCCGCGCTCGTCCTCGATTGCCGCGGCCCCGGCTTCCGCGCCGCGCTGGCGGGGGACTCGCTGCTGGCCCGGCTGGTGCGCGACGGCGTGCTTCAGGCCCATCCGCTCGGCACTGGCGTGCAGACACCGGCGGACCCGACGCTCGCCGTGCTCGGCGCGGCGCGCTTCGGCGAGTGCTTCGAGACCACCGCCGTGCCGGAACTGCGGCAGCAGGCGGTCGCGGTGGTGGCGCGCTGGGTCGAGGGCGCGTAGCGGGCGTCAGGCCCACTCCCTCGGCACCAGGTACTCCGCCAGCCGCGCCTCGGCGCTGCCGGACTCGGGCTGGTAGCCGTACTCGAAGCGCACGCGCGGCGGCAGGCTCATCAGGATGCTCTCGGTGCGGCCGCCGCTCTGCAGGCCGAACAGCGTGCCGCGGTCCCAGACGAGGTTGAACTCGACGTAGCGGCCGCGGCGGTAGAGCTGGAACTCGCGCTCGCGCTCGCCGTAGGGCGTGGCCTTGCGCTTCGCGACGATCGGCACGTAGGCCTCGAGGTAGCCGTCGCCCACCGCGCGCTGGTAGGCGAAGCTGCGCTCGAAGCCGTCGGCGTGCAAGTCGTCGAAGAACAGGCCACCGACGCCGCGGCACTCGTTGCGGTGCTTGAGGAAGAAGTACTTGTCGCACCACGCCTTGTGCTCGGCATAGCGCGTCGCGCCGAACGGCGCGCAGAGATCGCGCGCCACGCCATGCCAGTGGCGCACGTCCTCGTCGAAGGGATAGAAGGGCGTCAGGTCGAAGCCGCCGCCGAACCACCAGATCGGCTCGCGGCCTTCGGGGCGGGCCTCGAAGTAGCGCACGTTGGCGTGCGAGGTGGGCACGTAGGGGTTGCGCGGGTGGATCACCAGCGAGACGCCGACCGCGCGCCATGGCGCGCCGGCGAGTTCGGGGCGGTGCGCCGTCGCCGAGGCGGGCAGGGTGGTGCCGCTGACGTCGGAGAAACCGACGCCGGCCTGCTCGAACACCGCGCCCTCCTTCATCACCCGCGAGCGCCCGCCGCCGCCCTCCGCGCGGGTCCACGCGTCCTCGACGAAGCGGCCTTCGCCATCTTCCGCCTCGAGGCCGGCGCAGATGCGGTCCTGCAGGCCCATCAGATCGTCGCGGACGGCGGTGAAGTTCGGGCTGGGGGTGCTCATGCGGGTCCTTGGAGGCATCGATGGCGCGCAGTCTAGCGGCCCCTGCCCTCGAGCCCCTTTGCGCGGGATCAAGGGGGCTGCGCCGCTATACTTCGCGGCCTTCCGAACCGCCCCGATCCGCCTTGCGCGTTTCCGACCGCCCCGACGCCGCACCCCTGCTCGACTTCGACTTCGTCGATGCCGCCCTGCCGTGGCGCAGCGGCTGCGCGTGGCTTGGTGGCGCGCGGCGCGAGGCCTGGATGTCGGACCGGCCGCTGGAGGCGGGTTCGATCGGTGCGGGCGTGCTGCGACGATCCGCCGGCGCGTGGGCGGTGCTGGGCCTGCACCGGCCGATGGCCGGCGGGGACGTCACCATCGAATCCGAAGCCGCCTACCGCGACCTGCTCGCCGCCGCGCGGCCCAGCGCGCACCCCTACCTGATCCGCATCTGGAACTACTTCGGCGCCATCAATGCCGGCGAAGGCGACAGCGAGCGCTACCGGCGCTTCTGCATCGGCCGCAACGCCGCCGTGGACGCGATGTTCCGCGATCCGCCTCCGGCCGCCACCGCCATCGGCGCGCCCGACCCCGGCGCGCCGCTCAGCGTCGTCGCGCTGTGCAGCGCACAGTCCGCCATCGCGCTGGAGAATCCGCGGCAGACGCCGGCCTGGCAGTACCCGCGCGAATACGGCCCGGTGCCGCCGGGGTTCTCGCGCGGCGCTGTGCTGCGCGACGGCGATGGCGCCACGCTGCTGGCGTCCGGCACCGCCAGCATCGTCGGCCATGTGTCGCTGCATGCGGGGGATGTCGTGGCCCAGCTCGACGAGAGCCTCGCCAACCTGCACGTGCTGCTGGAGGAAGGTTCGCAGCGCGGCGGTGAGCGCTTCCGCATGGAGGGCTTGCAAGCCTTGCGCGTCTACCTGCGCGATGCCGACGCGATGCCGGTGGCACAGGCGCGTCTCGAGGCCGCGGGCTTATCCTTGGCGCGCGTCGCGTTCCTGCAGGGCGACATCTGTCGCCGCGAGCTCGACGTCGAGCTCGAAGGCGTGTTTTCGGCCGCCTGAAACGCGAAGGGCGGCCGAAGCCGCCCTGCGTTGTAGGTCGATGCCGTTGATCAGGCGACGGGCTTCAGCCCTCGCCGCCGGCGGATCTCGCGGGCCAGCACCACGCCCAGCGTGATCACCGTCAGCGGCACCACGAACCACATCATCGCCTGGCTGAACACGGGCAGCGCGTCGTGCTCGGTGGCGGCGAAGACGAGGTACACGGTGTAGGCGACGTAGTAGCCGAGGAACAGCGCGCCTTCCCAGCGCTGGATCGTGTAGCCGACGAAGAAGATCGGCAGGCAGGCCACGGCCACCGCCATCATCACCGGGTAGTCGAAGTTGATGGCCGCCTGCGAGACCGGCAGGCCGCCCGGGGCGACCATCGCGGTCAGGCCGAGCACGGCGAGGATGTTGAAGATGTTGCTGCCCACGACATTGCCGACGGCGATATCGCGCTGGCCGCGGATCGCCGCGGTGATCGACGTGGCGACTTCGGGCATCGACGTGCCGGCGGCGACGATGGTCAGGCCGATCACCAGTTCGCTGACGCCCATCGCCGTGGCGATCGTGATCGCCGCGCTGACCAGCCACTGCGAGCCGAGCACGAGCAGCACGAGTCCGATCGCGATGAGGCCGATGTTCATCCACGTCCGGTCGGCGCCCTCGACGGCTTCGCCGGCTTCGCCACTGGCTTTGCCCATGCGGATGGCGAGGATGGTGTAGCCGATCACGCCGGCGAACAGGATGGCGCCTTCCCAGAAGGCGATGCGGCCGTCCATCGACAGCAGGAAGGCCAGCACCGAGACGCCGATCATCAGCGGCACGTCGAGCTTCACCAGCTGCTTGCTGACCAGCAGCGGCGTGATCAGGGCCGAGACGCCGAGGATGAACAGCACGTTGAAGATGTTGCTGCCGACCACGTTGCCGACGGCGATGTCGGCTTCGCCCTTCCAGGCGGACGAGACCGAGATCGCCATCTCCGGCGAACTGGTGCCGAAGGCAACGACGGTGAGGCCGATGACCAGCGGAGAGATGCCGAATCCGGCGGCCACGCGCGATGCGCCTTTGACCAGCATTTCGGCGCCGATGATCAGCAGGGCGAGGCCGGCGATGAGGGTGAGGGCGGTCAGCATGGACTCTGGAGGTCGGTAATGAAAAGGGCGCGAAGTGTACCCGCGCCCCCTTTCCCGTGCCGTGACGCCGGCATCACCGGGCGTTCGGCGCTTCCGGCTGGAGGGTGGCGTCCATCAGCTCGAGGATCCGCCGGTACTGGTCGTACCAGCTCTCGGGCTGCACGTAGCCATGGCGTTCGAGCGGGTACGACGCCAGCTCCCAGCCCGGCTTCTTCAATTCGATCAGGCGCTGCGCGAGGCGCACCGAATCCTGGAAGAACACGTTGTCGTCGATCATCCCGTGCGCGATCAGCAGGCGGCCCTGCAAATGCTCCGCGTGCTCGATCGGCGAGCTGTCGATGTAGACCTGCGGGCCCAGCTCGGGCGTGTCGAGGATGTTGCTGGTGTACTCGTGGTTGTAGTGGCGCCAGTCGGTGACCGGGCGCAGCGCAGCGCCGGCCTGGAACACGCCGGGCGCCTTGAACATCGCCATCAGGCTCATGAAGCCGCCGTAGCTGCCGCCGTAGATGCCGACGCGCGCGCGATCGGCCTGGTGGTTCGCGACGAGGTAGTCGATGCCGTCCTTGTAGTCCTGCAGCTCGGGCGTGCCCATGCGGCGGTAGATCGCCGTGCGCCAGTCGCGGCCGTAGCCTTCCGAGGCGCGGAAATCGAGGTCGAGGACGAGGTAGCCGCGGTCGGTGAGCAGCTGGTGGAACATCTGCTCGCGGAAGTACACGGGATAGCGCGCGAACACGTTCTGCAGGTAGCCCGCGCCGTGTACGAACATCACCACCGGGTACTGCTTGCCGGGCGCCATCGTGGTGGGCGTGTAGAGCTTGCCCCAGATGGTGCCGGCGCCATCGCTGCTCGGTACCTGCACGAAGCGCGGCGCGCGCCACGGCATGGCCTTGAAGGCCGCCGTGCGCGTGTCGGTGAGTTTCGTCACCGCGCCGCCATCGATGCCGACGATCGCGGCCTGCGGCGGCGTGAACGAGGCCGACCAGCGCAGCGCGATCTTCGAGCCGTCCGGGGACAGGGTGAAGTCCTCCAAGCCGTCGAGCGCGGTGAGTTCAAGTACTTCGCCACCTGCCACCGGCACGCGGCACAGCTCGTAGTCACCCGGCCACTCGCGGTTGCAGACGAAGACGAAGTTCGCGGCGTCGGCCGTGAGGACGGGCGATGAGGCTTCCCAGCGGCCGTTGGTGAGGGCCTTGGCGCGGCGGCCGTCCTGCACGTAGAGGTGCGAGTAGCCGGATTCCTCCGACAACCACCACGCGCGTCCATCGGGCAGCACGCCGAAGTCGTTGAAGTTCCAGTTGATCCACGCGGGGTCGGTGAGGCGATGCACGGTGGCGAGCGCCGCCGTGTCGCGATCGACGCGGACGATCCAGCGGTCCTTGTTGTCGACGCTGCGCAGCATGGCCAGTGGCGTGCCGTCCGGCGCGAAACGCACGTCCATCAGGCGGACGGCGCGCAGGCCCTCGAGCGCGGGCTGATCGTGTTCCTTCTTCAGCGCGGCGAGCGGATCGACGTCGATACCGGGCAGGGCCTCGAGGTCGATCGCCGTCACCGTGCCGTCGTCGAGGTCGACAAGCCGGAACGACTGGCCCACCGGGGGATTGCGGCCGACGCGCGTGCGCACGTCCTCGGCGTCCTCGAAGCCGTCCTCGTTGACGTAACGCGGCATCTTCCCGCCGCGGCCGGCGTCGGTGCCCTTGGGCTCGAGCGCGACCAGCACGTGGCGGCCGTCGATGGAGAGGCTGCTCGCGGCGATGGTCACGTCGTCGCCGAAAAAGACCGGCGCAGCCACGCGCGTGCGGTCGCCGTCGCGTTGCGCCTTGGCCTCGGCGGCGAGCGCGTCGCGGTCGGCGCGCTGGCGTGCCAGCGTTTCGATCAGGCGCAGTTCGGCGTCGCGAAGCACGTCGGGCCTGGGCGCTGCGTTCGGGTCCTTCTCGGCCTTCAGCACGGCGACCGTGCGCTCGCGCTGGGCGGCGAAATCGTAAGCCCGCCATTCGTCGCCGACGCGGTAGAACACCGCGTTGCCGTCGGCGGCGAAACGCAGGTCGGCTTCGTCGTTGGCGCTCTGCGTGAGCTGCTGGCGCTGGCCGGTGGCGAGCGTCACCACGAAGACATCGCCATTGCGCAGCGTCGCCATGCGCGTGCGGCGGGTGTCGAAGACCGGGTTCGCGGCGTCGGCTTCCGCGGCGTCGGCGGGCGCGAGCTTCACCGCCTCGCCGCCGGCGGCGGGCTGGCGGAAGACGTCGCGCACCGGCGAGCCCGGGCGCTTCAGCGTGTAGGCCACGTGCTGCGAATCGGCGGTCCACCAGAGCTGCTCGACCGGCGGGCCGATCCAGTCCGGGTGCGACATGGCGAGGTCGAGCGTCAGCTGCGGGGCGCCCATGGGGGCGGCCGCGACGCCGTGGCCGGCCGCGAGCAGGGCCAAGGCGAGCAGGGCGGGACGGGGTCGAGCGAGGGGCATGCGTGGGCTTCCCGGTGGCAGGGCGCCGAAGCCTAGCAGGCCACCGGTTCGACGCTCCGTGGTCGCTGCGGCGTCCCGCGCTTCCGCCCACGGCCGCTTGCGGCGACAATCCGGCGACTTTTCCCGCGCGACCGCGATGCAGGCCTACGTCTACAAGTCCCTCCGCAAGGCCGAGACCTTCGTGTACCTGCGCGAGCGCGAGGGCTTCGGCCTGCTGCCCGACCCGCTTCGCGAGACGCTGGGCGAACTGCGTTTCGTCCTGGAGGTCGCGCTGACGCCCGATCGACGCCTCGCCCGCGAGGACGCCGCCGTGGTCGGCGCCCACCTCGCCGCGCGCGGCTGGCACCTGCAGATGCCGCCGCCGCCCGCGCCGCCGGTGTCGCCGCCCGGGAGGGCGGATGACTGACGAGCGCCCGGCGCTGGGTCGCATCCTCGCCCTGCCGCTGCTCGCGGCCGGCGTTGCCCTCGCTCTGTTGCCGGCCGCGTGGCCCGTCGGCCTGCCGGCCATCGTCGGGCCTTGGCTGGCCCAGCCAGCGCTCGCCCTCGCGATGGCGCTGCTGGCCCCGGCTCCCGAAGCACCCCAACGCCGGCTCTGGTGGCGTGACGCGGTCACCCTCGGCGTGCTCTGGGGGCTCGCATTCGCGATGGTCGGCATCGCCCTGGCGTGGCCCTACGGCAGCCTCGTGCAGACCGGCAGCCTGCCGGCGGCCCTGGGCCTGGGCGCCATCGCCGGCTTCGCCTGGACCATCGCCTGGCGGCAGTGGACGCTGTTCGCGCTGGCGGCCCGGGCTGGAGGGGGGCTCGGGGCGCTCGCGGCCGCGGTGCCGGGCACCTGGACGGTCGGTCGCGGTCTGGCCCTCGCCTTCGCCGTGCTCGCCGCGCTGGCGGCCGGTTGGCTGCTGGTCTGGCCCCCGCCGCGGCTCACCAGCCCGTGGCTCCTCGCCGTGCCCTACGCGATCGGCCTGGTCGCGGTGCACCTCGTGTTGCAGCGCCACGGCGCGCCGCCTCCACCCCCGCCGCTGCCGGAGGAGCCGCCGGTGGACGTGGACGACGAGGGCGTCGTCGAGACCGGGCCCCTGCACGAGACCGCCGACCTGCATGCGGACGCCCGCGCGGGGCGCATCGACGCGGTGCTCGCCACGCTCGATGCCGGCGCCGACCCCGATGCCCTGCCGGACCCGGCGTCGCCCGACCAGCGCACCCTGGCGATGCTGGCCGCCCTGCTGCCCGACCTGCGCCTGCTCCGCGAACTCATCGTCCGCGGGGTCGACCTCAACCTCGAGCACGCGGGCCTGACCCCGCTGCTCGCCGCCACGCGCGACTCCTGGCACGGTCGCATCGACGCGGTGACGATGCTGATCGCCAATGGCGCCGACCCCCGTCGGGCGGACCGCGACGGCAACACGCCGCTCCACCACGCCGCGCGCAGCACCGATCCGGCGATCGCCGCCCAGTTGCTCGACGCCGGGGCCGACCTCACGGCCCTCAACGGCGAATCGCAGGCCCCGCTGGCGCTGGCGTTGGCCTCGGGGAACTGGCGCGTCGCGCGCTTCCTCCTCGAGCGTGGCGCCAAGCCGGAACTGCCCGGGGCCCAGCCGGCCCTGCTGGCCGCGGCCGCCGGCGAGGACGACGACCCTGCGGGCGTGCAGATGCTGCTCAAGCACAAGGCCAAGGTCGACGCGCCCGACGCCCGGGGCCGGACGGCCCTCCTCGAGGCGATCGCGGCGGGGCACGAGGCCATTGCCAAGGCCTTGATCGAGGCCGGGGCCTCGGTCGTGCACGCGGACGCCGAGGGCCGCAATGCGCTTCTCGAAGCCGCTGCCGCCCCGCAGCCGGGCCTGCTGGAACGGGTGGCCGCCCGGTCGCCCGACCCCGACAGCGTCGATGCCGCGGGACGCAATGCCTTGGCCCTGGCATGCGCCGCCGGCGTCGAGCCAGCCCGTCTCCGGGCGCTGCTCGCGATGGGCGTGTCCCCGGACCGGCGCGATGCGGCCGGACGCCGCCCGGTCGAACACGCCGTCGGTGCCGGTCGCTGGTCGCTGGTCGCGGTGCTCGACCCCGAATACCCGCTGCCCGCGGGCGTGCTTGGCGGCGACGGCGAGCCCGCCAGCACCGCGCCGCCGTCGCGCGAGCGTCTGCGCGACGCGCTCCGAGCCCGCGACTTCGCTGCCGCGGCCGCCGCGCTCGGCGCGGACGACGCCCCGTCGCGCGCCGCGGTGTCGATGCTGCTGCTGGAGTTCGCGGACGCCCCGGCCATCGACATCGGCGAATGGCTGCTGGCCCACGGCGCGCACCTCGACGACCGCCTCGCCGGCATGGACAGCGTCGGCCTCCTGCTCGTCGACCGTGGCCTTGACGCGGAGCTGCTGCTGCGCGCGGCACTCGCCCTCGGCCAGGTCCCGCAGGGCGCGGGTGCGCTCGCCCGATGGCTGGCGACCAATGCCGCGGAGCCGCGTCGCGCCGAGGACATCGCCCTCGTGATGCTCGAGCGCGGCGTCGATCCCTTCGCGCCGTCCCCGTCGGGCGATCCGGCCGTGGTGCTGGCCGCCGTCGCCGACCAGCGGCGACTGCTCGACGCGCTGCTGCAGCGGGGGCTCGATCCGGCCGCACGCGACGCACGCGGCAACACCGCGCTGCATCGGGCCGTCGCCGCCGGACGGGAAGCCACGATCCGCCTGCTGATCCGCCACGGCGCCCCGGAGGAGGCCCGCGCGGCCGACGGTCAGACCCCGCATGGCCTCGCAGTCGCTCGCGGTCGCCGCGACCTCGCGGACTGGCTCGACTGGCGGCCCTGGCCCCTGCCGGGTCGCGCCCTGCGTGACGCCGACCTGCCGGCCGCCGCGGTGGCCGGCGACCTTGGCGCGGTCGTGCGCCTGGTCGCGCTCGGCCTGCCCGTCGACGCGACCGACGCCCAGGCCTGCACGGCCCTGCTGCGCGCCTCGGGCGGCGGGCACGTCGCCCTCGTCGACCACCTGCTCGGCCTCGGCGCCGATCCGGCCCGCGCGGCGCGCACGGGCGCCACGCCGCTGTCCGCGGCGATCAGCATGCGCCATGCGGCGGTCGTCGACCGCCTGCTGCTCGCCGGCGCCGACCCCGACCAGGCGATGCCCGGCGGCGTCACGCCGCTGATGCTGGCCGCCGCGCTCGGCCTGCCGGACCTCGTCGCCCGGCTGCTGCGCGCCGGCGCCGATGTCGCCGCGCGCGATGCGCAGGGGCTGACGCCGCTGCACTGCGCCGCGCTGTTCGCCTTCGGTTCGCGCGAGCGGGCCCGCGTGCTGGCGCTGTTCGACGCCCTGCTGCTCGCCGATGCCGACGCCGACGTCGCGAGCCAGTCCGAGCAGACGCCGCTGCTGCTGCTGCTTGGCGCCCGCGCCGAACCGGGCGCCGCCCACGACGAAGACGTGCTCCTCGCCGCGCTGGACCGGCTGCTGGCCGAGGGTGCGTCGCTCGGCCACGTCGAGCAGCGTGGCGTGACCGCGCTGCACCTCGCCGCCCTGCACGGGATGGGCCGCGTGGTGGAACGGCTGCTGGCCGAGGGGGCCGATCCGTCGGCGCGCGACCGCTTCGGGCGGACGCCGGCCGACCTTGCGCTGATCCGCGGGTACGTCGACATCGCGGGATTGTTCGCGCCGGCACGCGCGGCCGCGAAGCCCGCCGCGCCGGCCGTGCCCGGCGCGGCGGAGCCGGACGCCGCACAGGACCCGCCGCCCTCGCCGGGCGGCGTGCTGCCGTCGCTGGCCCGCCTCCTCAAGCCGCGGGAGCCGGGGGGCTGAGGCACTCTCCAACGAGCCCGGTGGGCGCGCCGGCGCGGCTGCGCGCCCTCAGCGCTTCATGAAGTTGAAGAACTCGTCGTTCGACTTGGTGTTCTTCATCTTGTCGAGCAGGAACTCCATCGCCGCCAGCTCGTCCATCGGGTGCAGCAGCTTCCGGAGGATCCAGATCTTCTGCAGCATGTCCGGCTCGATCAGCAGCTCTTCGCGGCGCGTCCCCGAGCGGTTGATGTTGATGGCCGGGTAGACGCGCTTCTCGGCGATGCGGCGGTCGAGGTGCACTTCGCAGTTGCCGGTGCCCTTGAACTCCTCGTAGATCACCTCGTCCATCTTC
>JAJTHD010000206.1 GCA_021297925.1 Lysobacteraceae bacterium | reverse complement strand
ACGATCACGGCCCCGACGTGCGCGAGGACGCCAAGCTGTCGGACCAGGCGGTCGATGCGGCCGCCGGGCGGCGGGTTCCAGCGGGTGCCGAACCCGGTGGTGGAGGCATCCTGTTCGTTCGATCGGGCGTCGGGCATGGAGGCCCCCAGGCATCGCGGTAGACCCGACCAGTATGCGCCTCGCCCCCCAGAGGCCAGCGGGCCGTCAGGCGGTGGACGTCCCGTGTGCCGCGGCGCCCCCGGCGATCCCGGCGGCTGCGGCCCGGGCCTCGAGCGAGGCCCGCAGTTCCGCCGGGGACGCGCCGGAACGCGTGAACCCGAAGGCATGGGCGGGGTCCGCATGCCGATCGAGCCAGATCGTGTCCGGCCGGGGAGGTGGCCGGGTGGCGGCCAACCAGAGCGCGGTGTCCGCCCCCTCCTCCGCCGAACGCAGGACGGGCCCGAAGAAGCGTCGGAAGCCGGGCAGCGCCGTCGCCACACCGGGGGTGTCGACCCATCCGGGATGCATCGCGTAGGCGGGCCCCGGGCCTTCCGCGTTCCACGCCTCGACCAGCGCGACCTGCGCCCGCTTGTGCTGCGCATACGCCGCGAAACCATCATGGGCACGCGGGTCATCCGCCTCAAGCGCGGCGAGGTCGAGCCGGGCACCATAGGCGCCTCCCGAGGACATCGCGATCAGGGCCGTCGACGCGGAGATGGCCCCGGACTCCCGCAGCGCGCGGTCGAGCACGTGGTGGCCGAGCAGGTTGGTGGCGAGACCGCGCTCGACGCCCTCCGGCGTCCGTTCGAAGTCGTGGACCATCACGCCGACGTTGTGCACCACGACGTCGAACCCGCCAGACGCCGCTGCGGCGCGCCCGGCCTGGTCAACCGCCGCGAGCAGGGAAAGGTCGACCATGGTCGGGATGATCCGTCCCGGTCCGTCGACGGCATGGGCAAGAGCCTCCAGCCGGCGGGCGTCGCGGGCCATGGCGACGACCTCGGCGCCGTTCCGGGCCGCCCGCGACGCGATCGCGGCGCCGAGGCCGCCGCTCGCGCCGGTGACCAGCCAGCGCTGCCCGCGGAAGTCGAAGCGTTCCCGCACGCCCGCACCGACGCGCCGTCGATGGCCGATGCGCGAGAACGGCAGGGCGAAACGTCCATAGAACAGCAGGGCGGCGAGCAGGGTCTTCATCCGCGCACCATGGGGTGGCACCTGCGTTCAAACGGTGAATGTCGTGATGGCCGCGTCATCCAGCGGGGTGCCCGAAGCATGCAGGGTGGACCGCTTGCGCTCGCGCCGCTGCCGCTTGATGCGCGCCTCGAGGGACAGCGCGTCGCCGCGCCCCGCGACACGCGTCGCAGCCACGATGGCCACGGGCGGGAAGGCACGGGTGAACCGGGCGCCCCGGCCCGCGACGTGCGCGGCCCAACGCGAGGCCAGGTCCGTCGTAACGCCGCAATAGAGACGTCCTCCCCGGCAGAGGATCAGGTAGACGATCCACGAATGCCCGTCCGCCACGGCCACGTGGCTCAGCCGCCCGCCAAGGCGACACACACGGCGGCACGGTAGCCGTCCGGCACCGCGTCGCGCAGATCGACACACCACCACGTCCGGCGGGCGACATGGAGCGTGCGGTCCTCGCCTTCCCCGTCGCCGCCGCCCACGTCGATCGCCGACGGGGGAACGCGGAGCCCGGTACCGGCCGCCTTCAAGGCGGCCTCCTTCCGCGTCCACGCACGGGTCAGCCACGCGGAACGGCGTTCTTCGGCGATGCCGGCCCATCGAGCCCATTCCCCCTCGGAGAGGATCCTGCGGGCCAGCGCGTCACGCGGTCGCGCGATCAGCGCCTCGACGTCGACGCCGATCTCGGTGGCACCCCAAGCCAACAGACCGATGCCGTCACTGTGGCTCATGTTGAAGTGCAAGCGTCCGTCTGCGAGAACCGGCTTGCCGCCCGCCGCGATTGCAATGGGGATATCGCCCGGTGAACGTCCCAGCAGCGGAGCCAAGGTCGTTCGCACGGCATGGAACGAGGCCGCCTGCCTCTGGCGCAGCATGGGCGTGGCCTTGCGCGCGACCCTCGCTTGCTCGCCCGGCGTCAGGCACGCCTGCCCCACGTCGAGGCGGTCGAGGTCGAAGAAACGGGACTCGAAGGAAGGCGCCACAAGGTCCGCCAAAGAAAAAGGCACCCCGGAGGGTGCCTTGGATCTGGTGGGCGGTACAGGTTTCGAACCTGTGACCCCTGCCGTGTGAAAGCAGTGCTCTACCGCTGAGCTAACCGCCCGAAAATCGGGACGCGTAGGGTAATGGCATCCCTCGGCGCGGTCAATTCCCGACGAGCACGCACCGCGTGGGCATCCACTGGTCAAGAAATGACCAAACCGCCTTGACAGCCTTATGCCGCAGGGCCGCGCGCGCCCTGCTCCAAGGCTTGTCCAGACGGCTATCCACAGGACATGGGGACAAACCGACGACACGCCTGTCGATGGCGTCGCGTCGAGGCCCGGCCTCCCTCGATCAGGGCGCCGAAGGCGCGTGGGGCATCAGCGCCTCCGCGTCCTCCGGCGTCAGGTCGTGCTCCCAGCCGGCCATCAGCGCGAGGTACAGCAGTTTCTCGAACTCGGGCTCGAAGCGGCGGATCACCGAATCGGGATCCGGCATCAGCTTCGCGTCGGCGATCAGGCCGAAATGCACCTGCCCGTCGTAGCTGAGGATCGAGACGCCGATGCCGATGCCTCCGGTCTGAGGAACCCAGAACATCATGTCGCGGATGCGGGCGCCGGCAAGATACAGCGGGCTCTGGGGGCCTGGAACGTTGGTGGCGACCGCGCTGGCCTTGCGCGAGAACAGTTCGAGCGCCACCCGTTGCAAGTTCGTCGGCGCCATGCCGAGGGCGGCGAGCAGGCCGAAGGCCATGATCGCCTGCCGCGACTTGCGGAGCTGCCGCATGTTGGCGGCCACGGCCTGCAGCCGCGCGACCGGGTTGGCCTCGCCCACCGGGAGTTCGAGGAAGACCAGGCCGAAATGGT
>JAJTHD010000269.1 GCA_021297925.1 Lysobacteraceae bacterium | reverse complement strand
GCTCCAAGCCGGAGAGCCGCATGTAGGGGTTGGGCGAGGGCAGGGCACGCGGCGGCAGGCCGGCGACGGCCCGGGCGATCGCCGCGATGTGCTCGGGCGTGGTGCCGCAGCAGCCGCCGACGATGTTCAACAGGCCGGCTTCGGCGAACTCGCGAAGTACGCCCGAGGTCTCGTCCGGCTGCTCGTCGTAGCCGCCGAAGGCGTTGGGCAGGCCAGCGTTCGGGTGGCAGCTGATCGCGCATTCGGCGACCGACGAGAGCACGTCGATGTGGGCCCGAAGGTCACGGGCGCCCAGCGCGCAGTTCAATCCGATCGACAGCGGCCGGGCGTGGCGCAGCGAGTACCAGAAGGCTTCCGCCGTCTGGCCTGAGAGCGTGCGGCCGGAGCGATCGGTGATCGTGCCGGAGATCATCACCGGCCAGCGGGCACCATGCTCGGCGAACATCGTCTCCAGCGCGAACAGCGCGGCCTTCGCGTTCAGCGTGTCGAAGATGGTTTCCACCATCAGCACGTCGGCGCCGCCTTCGGCCAGCGACTCCGCCGCCTCGCGGTACTGCGCCACGAGGGTGTCGAAGTCGATGTTGCGGAAGGCCGGGTCGTTGACATCCGGCGAGATCGACGCCGTGCGCGGGGTCGGGCCCAGCACGCCCACCACGAAGCGCGGCTTCGCCGGATCGCGGGTTTCGAACTCGGTACAGACGGCCTTGGCGAGCTTGGCCGCCTCGCGGTTCAGTTCGGGCACGAGGTGCTCGAGCTGGTAGTCGCCCTGCGCGACCCGCGTGCCGTTGAAGGTGTTGGTTTCGATCAGGTCGGCGCCGGCCTCGAGGTAGGCCCGATGGATGCCGGCGATCACCTCGGGCTTGGTCAGCACGAGGAGGTCGTTGTTGCCCTTGAGGTCGCTGCCACAGCCGCAGCCCTCGCCGTGCGCACGGTCGGGCGCCAGCGGCGCGCGCGCGTGGCCGGAGGGGATGTCGCTGGCTTTGGGCGAGAACTGCAGGCCATCGAAGCCGTGCTTGAAGCGCTCGCCGCGGTAGTCGGCCTCGTTGAGCTGATGCTTCTGCACCATCGTGCCCATGGCGCCGTCGAGCACGAGGATCCGCGCGGCCATCGCATCGAGCAGCTGCTGGACGCGGGCGGGGTGCTTCCAGGGCAGGAGGCTCATCCGCGCTTGTGCTCCGTCGCCTTGCCGCCCGGCTTGTGGGCGATCAGGGTGATGACCTCGAAGTGTGGCGGACGCTTCTCCTTGGCCGCGACTTCGCAGACGCGCACTTCGAAGCCGGCCTTTTCCGCGAGCTTCCGGAGCTCCTTTTCACTGAACCCGAGGTTCACGTGGCCGTAGGGCTCGACCGCGGCGCGATGCTCGTGCTTGGCGAGGCAGGTGGCCAGCAGGCGACCACCGGGACGGAGAGCGCGCGCAGCTTCCGACAACGCCTTCGCCGGCTTCTCGGCATAGGTCAGCGCATGCATCAACAGCACCAGATCGAAATCCTCGTCGGGGCAGTCGATCGCGTGCATGTCGCCTTCGCGCAATTCGACGTGGGCGTACCTCGACAGGCGCTCGCGCGCGGCGGCGATGACCTTGGGGCTCGAATCGATGCAGAGGTAGCGACGGGCATGCGGGGCCAGCATCTCCGCCATCACGCCGTCGCCCGAGGCGATGTCGAGCACGTCGACCGGCTCGATCAGGGGCAGGGCGCTTCGCGCCAGCGCTTCCCACGTCCGCCCCGGCGAGTAGTGCCGCTCCATGTCGCCGGCCACGGTGTCGGACCAGTTCTCGTCGTTGGCGCGGGCGGCCAACACCTGCGGCAGACGCTCGGCATCCTGGCGAAGCAGCGCGTCGTTCGCTCCGTCACGCAGCGTCCGCCACAGGGCGGCCTCCGCGGGCTCCAGCGCATCGTTGAAGCGGTAGTAGGCCGACACGCCGGAGCGGCGATCGACCACGAGGGACGCTTCGCGCAGCTTGGCGAGGTGGGTCGAGACGCGGGGCTGGGCGAGGTGGGTGATGGTCGCCAGTTCGGCGACGGTCAGTTCCTCGCGTTCGACCAGGGCCAGCAGTCGCACGCGGGTGGGGTCGGCGAGTACCTTGAGGCAGTCCGACCAGGCTTGCAGATCCATTGGATCCTTGTATCGCGATTTAAAGATAAATCAGGTTAGACGCGGCCTCCGGGCGGGTCAACCGGCGTGGCGCCGCGCCTTCACCCCGGCACCATGCCGGGGGGTATGGTCGAGCGGCTACAATCGACGCCTTCCTTGAACTCGACGAGGGGTTTGCCGTGGATTTCGCCTTCACCGAAGAGCAGTTGATGATCCAGGACGTCGCGCGCCGGATCGCGCAGGAGAAGATCGCACCGAGCGCCGAGCACTTCGACCGTACCGGCGAGTTCCCGCTGGACAACATCCGCGCGCTCGGCGAGAACGGCCTCATGGGCATCGAGGTGCCCGCCGAATACGGCGGCGCCGGCATGGACCCGATCAGCTACGTGCTGGCCATGGTCGAGATCGCCGCCGGCGACTGCGCCCACTCGACCATCATGTCGGTCAACAACTCGCTGTTCTGCAATGGCATCCTGAAGTTCGGCACGGAGGCGCAGAAGCAGAAGTACGTGCGCGCCATCGCCGAAGGTCGCGAGATCGGCGCCTTCGCGCTGACCGAGCCGCAGTCGGGCTCCGACGCCACGGCCATGCGCTGCCGCGCGACCAAGCAGGCCGACGGCACCTACGTGATCAACGGCAAGAAGAGCTGGATCACCTCCGGCCCGGTGGCCAAGTACATCATCCTGTTCGCGATGACCGACCCGTCGAAGGGCGCCAAGGGCATCACCGCCTTCATGGTCGACACCGCGAAGCCCGGCTTCTTTCGCGGCAAGACCGAACCCAAGCTCGGCATCCGCGCCTCGGCCACCTGCGAGATCGAGTTCCAGGACTACATCGCCGCGGCGGACGAGGTCGTCGGCGTCGAAGGCGAGGGCTTCAAGATCGCGATGGGCGTGCTCGACGCCGGCCGCATCGGCATCGCCGCGCAGGCCGTCGGCCTGGCGCGTGCGGCCTACGAGGCGAGCGTCGCGTACGTGAAGGAGCGCAAGAGCTTCGGCCAGCCGATCGGCAGCTTCCAGATGATCCAGGCCAAGATCGCGGACATGAAGTGCAAGCTCGACGCCGCGACGATCCTGACGCTGCGCGCCGCGTGGGCCAAGGCGCAGGCCGAGAAGACCGGCGGGCGGTTCAGCACGGAGGCCTCGGTGGCCAAGCTCACCGCGTCGGAGGCGGCCATGTGGATCACCCACCAGGCCGTCCAGGTGCACGGCGGCATGGGCTACTCGAAGGAAATGCCGCTGGAGCGTTACTTCCGCGACGCGAAGATCACCGAGATCTACGAGGGCACCAGCGAGGTCCAGCGCATGGTGATCGCGCGCAACGAGACCGGCTTGCGCTGACGCGCGGGCCGAGGCGATGCAGCGGCCGCCGCGCGACGATGACCCGGCCGACGTGCTTGTCGTCGGCGCCGGATTGGCCGGTGCCGCCGCGGCCCGCTCGCTGGCTGATGCCGGAATGCGGGTTCGTGTGCTCGACAAGGGGCGTGGTCCGG
>JAJTHD010000138.1 GCA_021297925.1 Lysobacteraceae bacterium | reverse complement strand
TGATCTTGCCGGGGCGCAGGATGCGCGGCGTGTCCGTCGAGAGATCAACGATCGTGCTTTCGAGGCCGATCTCGCATTCGCCGCCATCGAGCACGATCGGCACCGCGTCGCCGAACTCCTCGCGCACATGCGCTGCCGTCGTTGGCGACAGCCTGCCGAACCGGTTCGCCGACGGCGCGGCCACGCCGCCCTCGAAGGCGCGCAGCAGGGCCTGCGCCACCGGATGCGCCGGCACGCGCAGGCCGACAGTGTCCTGCCCGCCGGTGACCTCGTCGGGCACGTTGGCGGCGCGCGGCAGGATCAGGGTGAGCGGGCCCGGCCAGAAGGCTTCGGCCAGCGCTTCGGCGGCGTCTGGCCAGTCGCCGGCCCAGCGCGAGGCCGTGACGGCGTCGGCCACGTGGACGATGAGCGGGTGGTCCGAGGGCCGGCCCTTGAGCGCGTAGATGCGTCGCACGGCCGCGGGATCGTGGGCGTCGGCGGCAAGGCCGTACACCGTCTCGGTGGGGAGGCCGATCGGCTCTCCGCGGCGCAGGGCCGCGAGGGCGTCGTCGAGGGTCGCAGCGCGCGGGGCTTTTCCGTCCATGCGGCCATGCTAGCCGCGCCGCCGACGATGCGACAATGCACGCCTTTCCCATCGCCCCGGAGCCCCCATGCCCATCCTCCGCATGACCGACCTCGACCTCACGGCCAAGCGCGTCCTGATCCGCCAGGACCTCAATGTGCCGATCGACGACGGCAAGGTGACGTCGGAGCAGCGCATCACGGCCTCGCTGCCGACGATCCGACTCGCCCTCGAGAAGGGCGCGGCGGTGATGGTCACCTCGCACCTCGGCCGCCCGAAGGAAGGCCAGTGGACCGCCGAGGACTCGCTCAGCCCCGTGGCCGAGCGCCTGTCGGCCCACCTCGGCCGCCCGGTGCCGCTGGTGCGCGACTGGGTGGACGGCGTGGCCGTGCAGCCCGGTGAGGTGGTGTTGCTGGAGAACTGCCGCATGAACGTCGGCGAGGGCAAGGACGACGCGGCGCTGTCGGCCAAGTACGCCGCGCTCTGCGATGTCTTCGTCATGGACGCCTTCGGCACCGCGCACCGCGCGCAGGCCTCGACGCACGGCGTGATCCGCGCGGCCAAGGTCGCCGCTGGCGGCCCCCTGCTGATGGCCGAGCTCGATGCGCTGGCCAAGGCCCTGGCCCACCCCGCGCGCCCCCTGCTGGCCATCGTGGCGGGCTCGAAGGTCAGCACCAAGCTCGAACTGCTCGGCAGCCTCGTCGACAAGGTCGACCAGCTCATCGTCGGTGGCGGCATCGCCAACACCTTCATCGCTGCGGCGGGCCACAAGGTCGGCAAGTCGCTGGTCGAGATGGACCTGCTCGACACCGCCCGCGCGATTGTTGAAAAGGCCCGTGCCCGGGGCGCATCGATCCCGCTGCCGGACGACGTGGTGGTGGCCCCGGCCTTCGCCGCCGATGCCCCGGCCACGGTGCGCGCGGTGGATGCCGTGCAGGACGGCGACATGATCCTCGACATTGGCCCGAAGACGGCCGCGCGCTACGCCGAGCTGATCGCGAAGGCGGGCACCGTGGTCTGGAACGGCCCGGTCGGGGTGTTCGAGTTCGACGCCTTCGGCAAGGGCACCGAGGCCCTGGCCCGCGCCATCGCCGCCTCGAAGGCCTTCTCGATCGCCGGCGGCGGCGACACGCTGGCCGCCATCGACAAGTACGGCGTCGAGGCGGAGGTGAGCTACATCTCGACCGGCGGCGGCGCCTTCCTCGAGTTCCTCGAAGGAAAGATCCTGCCGGCGGTGGCCGCGCTGGAAGCGCGGGGCGGCTGACGCGGCACCGGGGGCGCGGGGCTGCTCAGGCCTCGCGCGCGCCGGCGGCGAGCAGGGCGGCACGGAACGCGCCGGGGTCCTCCGGCATCAGCCAGAGGCGTTCCCCGTCCGCCGCGACCACCTCGATCGCCGGCCCGCGTCCCGGCAGCACCGCGAACCAGCGACCCCCGCCATCGCGCTGCCAGCCGAGGGCGTCGCCGGGTTGCCACCAGCGCTCGTCCACCAGGGATCGCGGCAGGGCCGGAGCGCCCGGTCGGGCGAGGTCGATCTCCGCGAGGCGCGCCCCCTCGATGGCGACGGACACCCGCTGGTAGCCCGCTTCGACCCGAAGGATGCCGTTCGCCAGCGTGGCCCGAGGGCGACGGTCCAGTGCCAGCGCCAACAGGGCCGACACCGCCACGCCGGCGCCGGCGAGCCCGAGGGCAAGCGCCGGGTGGCGCCCGCCCGTGATCCACCAGAGGGCAGCGCCCATCACGATGGCATCGAGGGCGAGGAACAGGGCCCCGCCCCAGGCGAGGCGCCGGCGGCGGGGTGAAAGCGGGAATGCAAACGTCTGCATGGTGGCTCGTCGTCGGGCTCTGCTAGGTTACTCGCCATCCTGAACACGACCGCGTGACCATGACCCAGACGCTGCGCCGCACCAAGATCCTTGCCACCTTGGGGCCGGCGACCGACGCGCCGGGTGTCATCGATGCCCTGCTCGAGGCCGGCGTCAATGCGGTCCGGCTCAACTTCTCGCATGGCACGGCCGAGCAGCACGCGCAGCGCGTCGCCGCCGTTCGCGCCGTGGCGTCCCGCACCGGCCGCGAGATTGGCGTGCTGGCCGATCTGCCGGGCCCGAAGATCCGCATCGAGAAGTTCGCCGAGGGGAAAGTGCTGCTCAAGGCCGGCCAGACCTTCGCCCTCGTGTGCCGCGCCGACGCGCCGCCCGGCGACGCGACGCAGGTCGGCTGCAGCTACCTCGGCCTGCCGCGGGACGTCGCCCCGGGCGACACCCTGCTGCTCGACGACGGCCTGATCAGCCTGCGGGTCGAGAAGGTCGCGGGCGACGTGGTCCACACCGAAGTGGTGACGGACGGCGCGCTGTCGAACCGCAAGGGCCTGAACCGCCTCGGCGGCGGCCTCAGCCTCGGCGCGCTCACCGACGAGGACCGCGGCCACATCGCGACCGCCGCCAAGCTGGGCGTCGATTTCATCGCCGTTTCGTTCTGCCGATCTGCCGCCGACATCGAGCTGGCCCGCGAGCTGGCGCGCGCCGCCGGTTCCGATGCGCAGATCGTCGCCAAGATCGAACGCGCGGAAGCCATCGAGAACCTCGTCGAGATCGTCGAGGCCGCGGAAGTGATCATGGTCGCGCGCGGCGACCTTGGCGTGGAGATCGGCTATGCCGAGCTGCCCGGCCTGCAGAAGACGATCATCCGCGAGTCGGTGGCGCGCAACCGCATCGTCATCACGGCGACGCAGATGCTGCAGTCGATGGTCGACAACCCGATCCCGACCCGCGCCGAGGTGCTCGACGTGGCCAACTCGGTCATCGACGGGACCGACACGGTGATGCTCTCGGCCGAAACGGCCAGCGGCCAGTACCCGGTGAAAGCCGTCGAGGCGATGGCCCAGATCTGCCTCGGCGCCGAACGCCAGTTCCGCCACGACACCGATTTCGAGGCCGCCCGCCGCGGCCTGACGCGCGCCGACGAGGCCATCGCGATGGCCTCGATGTTCCTGTGCGAGCACATCGAGCTGAAGGGCATCGTCGCCCTCACCGAGTCCGGCGGCACGGCGCGGCACCTGTCGCGGTTCCGTTCCCAGGTGCCGGTCTTCGCGCTCAGCCGCTTCGACGAGGCCCGGCGGAAGATGTCCCTGATGCGCGACGTGTTCCCGATCCACTTCGACACCCGCGGCCTGTCGCCGGGCGTGGCGGCCCGTTCCGCGGCCAAGCAGCTGCACGACCTCGGCCTGCTCGACGCCGGCGACCGGATCATCGTGACCAACGGCGACTCGATGGAGCGCCGTGGTGCCACCAACACCCTGCGCCTGCTCGAGATCGGCGTCGGCGGCCACGTCGACGGCCTCGGGGAGCTCTGAGTCCCCGCCCGGCGGGGCGTCACGGGGCGGCAGGGGCGCTCGGCTATAATCCCGGGTCTCCCACCCCTGCCGAGCCCCGCAATGAGCATCGAAGAACTCGCCGACATCGCCCAGGCCATGGTCGCCCCGGGCAAGGGCATCATCGCCATCGACGAATCCACCAGCACCATCGGGAAGCGTTTCGCGTCGGTCGGCATCGAGAACACGGAGGAGAACCGCCGCGCCTACCGCGAGATGCTCCTGACCACGCCGAACCTGTCGGACTACATCTCCGGCGCGATCCTGTTCGACGAGACGATCCGGCAGAAGACGAAAGACGGCGTGCCGTTCACGAAGGTCATGCTGGACGCCGGCATCCTGCCGGGCATCAAGGTCGACACCGGCGCCAAGCCGCTGGCCGGTTGCCCGGGCGAACTGGTCACCGAAGGCCTCGACGGCCTGCGCGAGCGCCTGCAGGAGTACGCCAGGCTCGGCGCCAAGTTCGCCAAGTGGCGCGCCGTCATCACGATCGGCGAGGACATCCCCTCGGGCACCTGCATCGACGCCAACGCCCACGCGCTGGCCCGTTACGCCGCCCTCTGCCAGGAAGCCGGCATCGTGCCGATGGTCGAGCCGGAGGTCCTGATGGACGGCGACCACGACATCGACACCTGCTACGACGTCACCGAGGCGACGCTGCGCAGCCTGTTCGGTGCGCTGTACGAGCACAACGTGATGCTCGAGGGCTGCATCCTGAAGGCCAGCATGGTGATCTCGGGCAAGGACTGCGCCGAGCAGGCCGACGCCGAGGACGTGGCGACGCAGACCGTGCACTGCCTCAAGGCCACCGTCCCGGCCACCCTGCCGGGCATCGTGTTCCTGTCGGGCGGCCAGAGCGACGAGCAGGCCACCCGCCACCTCAACGAGATGAACCAGCTGGAAGGCAACCCGTGGCCGCTGTCCTTCAGCTACGGCCGCGCGATGCAGGCCGCGGCGCTGAAGCTGTGGGCCAAGGACCCGGCGAACAACGTCGCCGAGGCCCAGAAGACGGTCTACGCCCGGGCCAAGGACAACGGCCTCGCCGCGCTCGGCGAGTGGGAAGGCTGAGCGCACCCGCTCCGCACGCATGATCCCGACGCCGGCCTCGCGCCGGCGTCGTCGTCTCCGCCGCTGTTCCGGTGCCCGCGGAAGCCCGCAGCAGCACGTTCCAGCGCTGGGACGCCCGTCCATGCGACCCTGACGCTTCCTCCTGCATCCTCCACGACCTGCGGTCGTCGCCTTCGCGTGGCGATCGCCCCCGATGCCCGCCAAGGACCCCGCATGAACCGCCGACTCGTTCCGCTCGCTCTCCTTGCCACCGTCCTGGCCGCTTGTGGCGGGAGCGGCAGCGGTCCGGCGGGTGGTGGCGGTCCGGCGATCGTCACGACGGCGACGGTCGAGGCGACCGCCTGGGTCGACCGCATCGAGGCCATCGGCACGGCCCGCGCCAGCGAGTCGATCGCGATCACCTCGAAGCTGTCCGAGCGCGTGGAGCGTGTCCGCTTCGAGAGCGGCCAGCGCGTCGAGGCCGGGCAGGTGCTGGTCGACCTCGACGTGGGCGGGGACGTGGCCGACCTCGATGCCGCCCGCACGGCCTATCGCGAGGCCCAGCGCCAGTACGAGCGCCAGCGGCAGCTCGCCGAACAGCGCCTCGTGCCGACCAGCACGGTCGACGCGCAGCGGGCCGCGCGCGACGCCGCCCAGGCGCGCGTCCAGCAGGCCATGGCGCGGGTGTCCGATCGCGCGATCGTCGCGCCGTTCGCCGGCGTCCTCGGCCTGCGCGAGGTCAGCCCCGGCCAGCTGCTGCAGCCGGGCACGCCGATCACCACCCTCGATGCCGTCGACACCATGCAGGTCGACTTCGCCGTGCCCGAGGTCCGGCTCTCGCGCCTCGCCGACGGACTCGTGGTCGAGGCCCGCAGCGACGCGTGGCAGGGGCAGGTCTTCCGTGGCCGCGTCGTCAGCGTCGATTCGCGCATCGACGTGGCGACGCGCTCCGTCACCGTGCGCGCCGCGGTCGAGAACCCCGACCGCAAGCTGCTGCCCGGCATGCTGTTGGCGATCAACGTCCTCGAGGTCGAGCGGCCCGCGCTCGTGGTGCCGGAGATCGCCGTGCTGCAGAACGGCACCCGGAGCTTCGTCTACCGGGTGGGCGAGGGCGACACGGCGGAGCTGGTGCCGGTCCGGGTCGGCTCGCGGGAGCGAGGCCGCGCCGAGATCGTCGAGGGCCTCGCCGAGGGCGAGCGCATCGTGGTGGATGGCACGGTGAAGCTCCGTCCCGGCCAGCCGGTGAAGGCGTCGCCCGCCGGGGGCGCCGCCCCGGCGCCGTCCGACGCGGCCGGCGGCTGACGGGGGCGCGCCATGGTCCTGTCCGATCTCTCCATCCGCCGGCCGGTGCTGGCCACGGTGATGAGCCTGCTGCTCATCGTCATCGGCCTCATCGCCTACTCGCAGCTCACCCTTCGCGAACTGCCCGACATCGACCCGCCGGTCGTGTCGGTGCAGACGGAGTACCCGGGGGCCTCGGCCGCCGTGGTGGAAAGCCGGATCACCCAGATCATCGAGGACGCCGTCGCCGGCATCGAGGGCGTCGACACCATCGAAAGCAGCTCGCGCAACGGCCGCTCCGACGTCAGCCTCGAGTTCACGCTGGGCCGCGACATCGAGTCGGCCGCCAACGACGTCCGCGACGCGGTCAGCCGCGTCGTCGACCGCCTGCCCGACGAGGCGGAGGCCCCGCAGGTGGCGAAGGTCTCGGCCGACGCCGAACCGATCATGTTCCTCAACCTGGCGTCGCCGCGATTGGACATCCTCGCGCTGACGGATTTCGCCGAGCGGAACGTCATCGACCGGCTGTCGAGCATCCCGGGCGTGGCGTCGGTGCGCCTCGGCGGCGGCCAGCGCTACGCCATGCGCGTGTGGCTGGACCGCTCGGCCCTGGCCGCGCGCGGCCTGACGGTCAACGACGTCGAGGCCGCTCTGCGCCGCGAGAACGTCGAGCTGCCGGCCGGTCGACTCGAGTCCAGCGCCCGCGACTTCACGCTCCGCATGTCGCGCGCCTACCGCACGCCCGAGGACTTCCGCGCGCTGGTGGTGACGACCGGGCGCGAGGGCCGCCCGGTGAGGCTCGGCGACGTCGCGCGCGTCGACCGCGAGGCCGCCGAGCGCCGCGCGTGGTTCCGCGGCAACGGCCAGCCGCAGGTGGGCTTCCAGGTCATCAAGACCTCGACCGCCAACGCCATCGAGGTCGCCCAGGCGGTGCGCGCGGAGGTCGAGGTGATCAACCGGACGCTGCCCGCGGACGTCACGCTCGGCGTCAGCTTCGACTCCACCGAGTTCATCGAGGTCGCCGTCGAGCGGGTGTGGTGGACGCTCGGCGAAGCCCTCGCGCTGGTGCTCGTGGTGATCCTCGTGTTCCTCGGCAGCATGCGCGCCGCACTGGTCCCGGCCGTCACGCTGCCGGTCTGCATCACCGCGTCCTTCATCGCGCTCTGGCTGTTCGGGTACTCGATCAACCTGCTGACGCTCCTCGCCATCGTCCTGTCGATCGGCCTCGTGGTCGACGACGCCATCGTGGTGCTGGAGAACTGCCAGCGCCGCGTGGATCTCGGCGAGCCCCGGCTGGTGGCCGCCCGCCGCGGCACTCGGCAGGTGGCCTTCGCGGTGATCGCGACGACCGCCGTGCTGGTCGCGGTCTTCGTCCCCATGGCCTTCCTTCAGGGCAACAACGGCCGGCTGTTCCGCGAACTGGCGGTGGCGCTGGCGGGCGCGATCGCCATCTCGGCCTTCGTCGCCCTGACGCTGACGCCGATGATGTGCTCGTTGCTGCTGAAGGCCCACCAGCCCGCCAGCGGCGGCATCGCCGCGCGCATCGACCGCTTGCTGAACCGCGTGACCTCGGCCTACCGGCGCTCGCTCGACCGGCAGGTCGACCGCGCCGGCGTGTTCGCCGGCATCGTCGTGGCGGCGGTCGTCGCCACGCTCGGACTGTTCGTCCTCGTCCCCAAGGAGCTCGCGCCGCCCGAGGACCGCGGCTCCTTCTTCGTCTCCGTGGCCGGTCCCGAGGGCGCGGGTTTCGACTACACGGTGGGCCAGATGCAGCAGGTCGAGTCCATCCTGCTCCGCGGCCTGGGCGAGGACGAACCCCTGCACCGCGTGATCGCCCGCGTGCCGGGGGGCTTCGGCGGTGGCATCAACGAGGAGATGCACACCGGCAACAGCATCGTCATCCTGCGTCCGTGGGACGAGCGCGACGTCACCACCAACGACGTCGTCAACCGGTTCCGCGGCGAGCTCGCCGCGGTTCCCGGCGTGGTCGCGCGCCCGATCGCCCGGTCGGGACTGACGCGCTCCCGCGGCGGCCAGCAGTTCCAGGTGGTCCTCGGCGGCCCCGACTACGCCGAGTTGGCCCAGTGGCGCGACGCCCTGCTGAAGGAGATGGAGTCGAACCCGCAGATGTTCGGCGCCGACTCCGACTACAAGGAGACGCGCCCGCAGCTGCGGATCGACATCAACCGCGAGCGCGCCGCGGCGCTGGGCGTCTCGGTGCAGGACATCGGCCGGACGCTGGAGACGATGATGGGCTCCCGCCGCGTCGGCACCTACGTCGAGGGTGGCGAGGAGTACGACGTCATCCTGCAGGCGCAGGCCCGCGACCGGGCCACGCCGGGCGACCTCGCCAACCTCTACGTCCGCTCGTCCGCGGGGCAGCTCATCCCGCTGGCCTCGCTGGTCACGCTGCGCGAACTGGCGGAGCCGGGCAGCCTCAACCGCTTCAACCGCCTGCGCGCCATCACCGTCTCGGCCTCGCTGGCCCCGGGCTATACCCTGGGCGAAGCCACGGCCTGGGTCGAGGCCGCCGCCGAACGCGTGCTGCCGCCGAACGCGCAGCTGGGTTGGAAGGGCGAGGCGCGCGAGCAGCAGCAGAGCAGCGCCGAGGTCTACTTCGCCTTCGCGATGGCGCTACTGATCGTCTACCTCGTCCTCGCCGCGCAGTTCGAGAGCTTCGCCCATCCGTTCGTGATCATGCTGACCGTGCCGCTGGCGGTCCTCGGGGCCCTGTTCGGCCTGTGGTCGATGGGCCTGCTGGCGGCGATCGGGTGGTGGGGCCCAGGGGCCAGCCTCAACCTGTTCAGCCAGATCGGTCTGATCATGCTCGTGGGCCTCGCGGCGAAGAACGGGATCCTGATCGTCGAGTTCGCCAACCAGCTTCGCGACGAGGGGCGGAACGTCCGTGACGCGATCCTGGAGGCGTCGGCCGTCCGCCTGCGCCCGATCCTGATGACATCGATCGCCACCATCGCCGGCGCCCTGCCGCTGATGTTCGGTGGCGGCGCCGGCTCCGCGTCGCGCAATTCGATCGGCATCGTCATCGTCTTCGGCGTCGCCCTGTCGACGTTGCTGACGCTCTACGTGATCCCTGCGCTGTACGCCCGCGTCGCGCCCTACACGACGGCGCCGGAAGCCCGCGGTCGCGAGCTCGAGCGCCTCGAAGGCCTGCACGCGGACGGCGAGGCGCGCGCATGACGCGCCCGCCGAAGCCGGACGAGGAGCTCCGGCTGTTCGGGCTCAACGCGGTCAAGGCCGCCTTCGCCGCCCGCCCCGGCGACCTGCGCAAGCTGTGGCTGGTCGCGGGTCGAATGGGCGAGCTCCGCGAGGTGCTGGCCCACTGCGTCGCGCATCGGAAGGGCTACACGCTGGTCGAGGCCGACGAGCTGGCGAGGCTCGCCGGGACCCAGCACCACGAAGGGGTGGTCATGGCCGTGCGTCGCCCCGACGAGCTGCCGCTCTCAACCTTCCTGCGCGACCTGCCGTCCGGGACCGCGCAGCTGCTATGGCTGGACGGCGTCGGCAACCCGCACAACTTCGGCGCGATCCTGCGTTCGGCGGCGCACTTCGGCGTGGCCGGCGTCCTGCTGCCGAAGGCCTCGCCGCTGGCCCTGTCGGGGGCGGCGGTCCGGGTCGCCGAAGGCGGCGCGGAGGCCGTCCCGCTGGTCCGGCTGGGCCGCGTCGACAACGCCATCGCGCAGTTGCAGGCCTGCGGCTTCGTCCTGCTGGCGACGACGGTGCGCGATGGCCGCGACCTTTACGCCGGCCGCCTGCCCGAGCGTTGCGTCTGGGTGCTAGGCGCGGAGGGCCAGGGCGTCGATCCCGCGCTTGCCGCGGCCTGCGCGGCCCGCGTCGGCATCCCCGGGACTGGTCGCGTGGAAAGCCTGAACGTCGCGTCGGCGACGGCAGTGCTCCTCGCCGAGTGGACACGCCAGCGGCGCTGAGCGGCGGCATACTGCGGCGCGACCTTCCCCGCCGCCGATCCCGATGTCCACGGTCCTGTCGACTGCCTGCTTGATGCGCCCGCTGTGGCGTGTCGCCGTCCTTTTCGTCCTGCTGGCCGCCGCCCCCTGGGCCGCCGCCCAGCGCACTTCGTACGACGTCGACTACCGCGTCGCCTTCCTGCCGGCCGAGGGCGTCGCGGACGTCAGCCTGACGCACACGCCGCGCAGCGGCCGGGCCGTCTCGCTGGCCATGCGCTTCGATCCCGTCCGCTACTCGCGCGTGCGCGCCGAGGGCGGCCGGCTGGTGCAGGCGGGCGACCGCTGGACCTGGGAGCCGGACCCCCGCAAGGCCTCGACGCTGCGCTGGCGGTATCGCATCGACCACCAGCGCCGCGGCGGCGGCTACGACGCCCGCATGACGCGCGACTGGGTGATCGTCCGTGGCGACGACCTGTTCCCGGCGATGGCCGCGCGCACCACGCGCGGCGCCGATTCCGATGCCCGCCTGCGCTTCGCGCTGCCTCCCGGCTGGACCAACGTCGACACGCCTTACCGCCACAGCCGCGATCGCGACGCGTTCGTCGTCGTGAACCCGGAGCGGCGCTTCGACCGTCCCGTCGGTTGGATGATCGCCGGCCAGGTGGGCACCCGCCGCGAGTTCATCGACGGCTTCGAGGTCAGCATCGCCGGCCCGAAGGAAGACGAAGTCCGTCGAAACGACAAGCTGGCCTTCATCAACCTCGTGGCCCCCGAGATGGAGGCCGCCTTCGGCGACCTGCCGTCGAAGCTGCTGATCGTCAGCGCCGGCGACCCGATGTGGCGGGGCGGCCTGTCCGGCCCGCGTTCGCTGTTCATCCATTCCGACCGGCCGTTGATCAGCGAGAACGGCAGCTCCACGCTCGTCCACGAGCTCGTGCACATGGTGACGCGCGTCCGCGGCGCCGAGGGCGACGACTGGATCGCGGAGGGCACGGCCGAGTACTACTCCATCACCCTGCTCAACCGCGCCGGCCTGCTCAGCGACGCGCGGCGCGACCGCGCCTTCGACTGGATGGCGAACCACGGGCGCGGCGTGCGGACCCTGGTCGGGGCCCGCAGCTGGGGGCCCCAGACCGCTCGCGCCGTCATCCTGTTCCGCGACCTCGACGCCGAGATCCGTGCCCGCACCGGAGGGCGCAAGTCGCTCGACGACGTGATGAAGCGGCTGGTGGAGCTCCGCGAAGTGTCCCGGGAGGACCTCGACGAGGTGGTCCGGGAAGTCGCCGGCCGCCCGTCGGACGTCCTCCAGTCGCGCCTGCTCCGTTGATGGACCTGCGTTCGCTCTGGCGTCGCCGCCTGCCGCCCGTGCCGCGTCGCGCGTCGGCGTCGGCCATCGATGTCCCCGGCCGGGCCTGGACGGACCGCGCGTCCTTCCTCGCCGAACGCGACGGCCCCGGCCACGACCGCCTGAAGGCGCAGTGGCAGGTCCGCAACCACTTGCCCGCCGCCCTCGTCGACGACGGGCTGGTGGCGCATTGCGTGCTGTGCGGCGAGCGACGCGCGTTCGGCCGCGTGGGCGATGCCGCGAGCTTCGACACCCGCGAGGGCCTCGCCTGCGCCGCCTGCGGCATCAATGCGCGGATGCGCCATGGGCTCGCGCTGCTGCTGGCCGGGCTGGATCGCGGGCAGGCCCGCGTCTACCTGACCGAGCAGGCCTCGCCGGCCTTCGTCTGGCTCCAGCGTCACGTCGCCCACGCCGAGGGCAGCGAGTTCGGGCTCGACGAGGAGCGCCGTCCGAGGCTGCAGCGATGGTTTGAAGCCCTCGGCGGCGGCGGCACGCTGCACGAGGCCGACGTCACCGCGCTTGACCGCCCGGCGGCATCCCTCGATGCGATCGGCTGCTTCGATGTGCTCGAGCACGTGCCGGACTATCCGGCGGCCTTGCGGGAGTTCGCCCGCGTGCTGGCGCCCGGCGGGCGCCTCGTGATGAGCGTGCCCTTCCTCGAGACCGAGCAGGACACGCTCGTGCGCGCGCGCTTCGATGCGCAGGGAGGCATCGAGCATCTGCTGCCGCCCGAGATCCACGGCGACCCGGTCGCCGGTGGCGTGCTGTGCTGGTACCACTTCGGCTGGGACCTGCTGGACGCCCTGCGGAGCGCCGGCTTCCGGCGCGCCGAGTGGGTGCACAGCTTCGTCCCCGAGACGGCCTTCTACGGCCTCTGGACCCTCCGCGCGCTGCGCTGAGGGTCCCCCGGCCTCAGCGCCCGCCCGCGGGCGGCACCGGGGCCTGTCCGAAGTCGATGTCCGTCTCCGCGGCCAGCCACGCGAACGCGGCGTAAGCGGCGACCTGCTGGTCGAGCGCCGCGGGATCGATCTTGTCCAGCGTGTCGTTCGGCGTGTGGTGATAGTCGAAGTAGTCGGTGCCGTCCTGCGCGAGCTGCGCCCACGGCACCCCGAGGGCGACCAGCGGCCCGACGTCGGGGCCGGGCCCGCCGCCGCTCGATTCCGTCGCGATGCCCAGCGGCGCCAGCACGGTGCCGATGGCCTCGACCACCGGCCAGGCCTCGGGCGAGGCGCCGGCGCGCAGCGCATAGATGCGGCCCGCGCCGAAGTCGCTTTCGGCGGCGACCTGGTGCGCCGCCCAGCCGGCGCCGACCGACGCCGCGTACTGGCGGGCGCCCATCAGGCCGTTCTCCTCGCTCGCCCACGCGATCACGCGCACCGTGCGGGCCGGGCGCCGCGGCGCCTTGGCGATCGCCGCGCCGGCCGCCATCGTGATCGCCACGCCAGCGCCGTCGTCGAGCGCACCCGTGCCCTGGTCCCAGGAGTCGAGGTGGCCGCCGATGACGACGACCTCGTCGGGCTTTTCGCGCCCGGTCACTTCGCCGAACACGTTCCACGAGTGACCGATGCCGGCCTCGACCGCGGCAAGATCAAGCCGAACGCGCACGGTCTCGCCACGCGCCAGCAGGCGGGCGATCTGGTCCGCGTCCGGGGTGGACAGCGCCGCGGCCGGGATCTTCGGCACTCCTTCGGCGTATCGCATCTGGCCGGTGTGCGCGAAGCGATTCCGGCTCGTGCCGACCGAGCGGATCAGCAGCGCGACCGCGCCTTTCCGTGCGGCTTCCGAGGCGCCGTCCGAGCGCGCGCCGACCACGGGGCCATAGCCCGCGCCGTCGCGTAAGCGCTCCATGCGCCGGTCGATGAAGGCGATCTTGCCCGCCAGGCTACCGTCCGGTGCCGCCTTCAGCGCGTCGAGGTCCGGGAACATCACGACCTCGGTCTCGATCGGCCGTCCGCCGGTGCCCACCGAGCCGCCGAGCGTCGTCAGCATCAGCGGCTGCGCGTGCGCGCCGACGATGGCGCCGGACTCATGGCCGCGACGCCAGTAGGGGAACGTGACCTCCTGCGTCCAGACCCGGTCGTAGCCCAACGCCTTGAACCGGGCTTCCGCCCAGCGGACGGCGCGATGGTCGGCGGGCGTTCCGGCGAGGCGGGGCCCGACGGTCGTCGTGAGGTCCTCGACCAGCGCGTAGGAGGGGTTCGACGCGAGCGTGCCATCGCGCAGGGCGGCGGCGATGGCGAGGTCATCGGCATCGAGGCCGCTCCCCGGGGCGGCGGACCGCGCCGGGTCGACCAGCAGGGCGCCGATCGCGAGCGCGAGCAGAGGGCGGGGGATCATCCGACGGGCCTCCTTGGGGTCAGCGCGAACGCAGGGCGTCACGGATCTCGGTGAGCAGCTTCACCTCGTCGCTTGGCGCCGGCGGCGCGGCGGGTGCCGCGGGCTCCACTCGGCGGAGGCGGTTGATCGCCTTGACGACGACGAAGATGGCGAAGGCGATGATGACGAACTGCACGACGGTGTTGAGGAACAGGCCGTAGGCGATCGCGACCTCCTTCACTTCCGGCGCCGCGGCCGTCGCTGCGACGGGTTCCACCAGGACCCACCTGAGGCCCGAGAAGTCGACGCCCCCGATCAGCAGTCCCAGCGGCGGCATGATCACGTGCTCGACGAGGCTGCCGACGATTTTGCCGAAAGCGGCGCCGATCACGACGCCGACCGCGAGGTCGACGACGTTGCCGCGCATCGCGAATTCCTTGAACTCGGTGAGGAGGCCCATGGCTGCTCCGCTGGGGGCGCTGCCGATCGCAGCCCCGCGAGCCTAGCGGTTGGGGGCGGGCGGCGGTAGCCGCCCCGGTGCTCAGCCCTCGACGCGGCCGTCGAGCTCGGCGATGCCCTCGAGCACCGCGCGATAGCGGTCGCCTGGCTTCAGCGCCGCCACGCCCGCGGGCGTGCCCATGAAGACCAGGTCGCCGGCGCGCAGCCGGAAGAGCTGGGACAGGTGAACGAGGATGTCGTCGACGCCGAAGATCATCTCGCCCAACGTCGAGGCCTGCCGGCGTTCACCGTTGACCTCGAGCCAGAGCGCCGCGCCGGGGCCCGGTCGGCCGTCGTCCACGTGCCGCAGCGCCGACACCGGCGCCGACGCGTCGAAGCCCTTGGCGACGTCCCACGGCAGGCGCTTGTCCTTCGCGATCGCCTGCAGGTCGCGCCGCGTGAGGTCGAGTCCGACGCCGTGGCCGCAGACCAGCGCAAGGCCTTCGCCCGGCGACAGCGGGCCGCCGGCATCGCGACCGAGGGCGACCACCATCTCGACCTCGTGGTGCAGGTCGGTCGTTCCCGGCGGATAGGGCAGGGCCGCGTCGCGGTGGATCGCGTCCGCCGGCTTCATGAAGATCGTCGGCGTGCCGCGTTCGACGGGTGCGCCCATTTCCTTCGCGTGGTCGGCGAAGTTCCGGCCCACGCAGTAGATGCGATGGACCGGGAACTGCAGGTCGCGGCCGATGAAGGCGAGGCGCGGCGCGGGCGGCGCCCGGAAGAGATCGCGGCTCATCGGCCGGTCGGGGCCGTCCGGCGCGGCAGGCCTTGGGCGTCGACCACCCGGAACTCCCCATCGATCACGCCGGGGCGATGCGCCGGGGCGGGCGGGCGGCGCAGCTTGTGCGCGAGGCGCCAGGCCAGCATGCCGAGGCCGATGAACACGCTGCCGGCGACCAGCAGCACGACCAGCGCGAGCCCCAGCAGGGCGAACCCGATGCGCAGCAGCGGATGGCGGGGGCGGCTGGGGCGGAGGCGGTGCAGGCGTTGGAACAGTCCGGTCATGGCCCGAAGTGCGACAATCGAAGGCGGCCGAGTATGGACGGGGTCCCGATGGGGCAGGTAAGCGAAGCGTTAATCACTGAGGAACAGGTGCCCGATGGCGAGCTCGTCGCCCTCCTGATCGGCGAGGATGGGCAGTTGATCGACGTCATTGCCCGCAGGAACGGAGGTGATCTGGTCGTCTGGCAGAACGTCTGCCCGCATGCCGGTCGACGCCTCGACTACGCGCCGGGGCACTTCCTCGTGCACGACGGACGGTTGGTGTGTGCGGCCCATGGCGCCCAGTTCGATCTCGTCGATGGACGCTGCGTCGATGGCCCCGGTCGAGGGGGGGCGCTCAGCGCCCTGTCGACGGCACCCGTGCCGGGGGGCTGGCAGGTGAGCTGGGTCGGGGACTGAAACGCTCCAGAGCGCCGTGCTGCGCCAGGAAGACCAGACCACCGTAGAGCACCGCGCAGCCGGTCAACAGCAGCAGCGCCGGCACGGCTTCGCCCAGCAGGCTGTCGACCGGGGCGTCCAAGTGGACGTTCATCCGGCCGACGGTGAGCAGTGCCGCGACGCCGAGGCAGGCCGACACGGTGATCGCCAGCCCGGCGAAGCGGTAGCGGGCCCGCTCCGTCTCGCGCAGCAGCGCGCGGCTCAGCATCGAGAGGATCACCCATGGGGTCATCATCGCCGCCTCGAGCAGCGAGAGCTTGGCCCCGAACATTACCCAAGCCCCGATGCCGGCACCGTCGGCAACGAGTGAGGCGAGGTCGTCGCGCACATGCCACACGAGCAGCGCGGCGCAGGCCAGGGCGCCGAGCGTGAGCAGGCGGACCTCGATTCGGCGGAGGCGGTCGCTGAGCGAGCGGACCATCGGGAGACCCTCCGAGGGGACATGAAGGCAGCCTAGCACGCCTTCACGAAGCCATCACCGGGCAATCCACGGTTCGATGAGGTGGACCATCCCGACGGTCACGACGAGATACGCGAGCGTCAGCGGCCAGCCGGTGCGCCAGAAGTCGCGGCCGGTGTAGCCGGCGGGGCCGGCGACCATGGCCAGCACCGGGTTCGAGGCCGAGACGAAGTTGTTCGTCGCCGCCAGGGCCGCGACCAGGGCGAAGGCGCCCGGCGAGCCGTCCGCCGCCAGCGCGAGGTTGATCGCCATCGGCACCATGATGACGGTCGCACCGACGTTGCCGATGACCAGCGCGAACAGGGCCGTGAGCAAGCCCAGCGCGAACTGCAGGGCCCACAGCGGCGTATCGGGTCCGAGCCGGGCGAGCGTGTGCTGTGCGACCCAGTTGGCCGCGCCGGTGGCGTCCATCGCCCAGCCGAGCGGGATCAGGCAGGCCATCAGGAACACCGAGCGCCAGCTGATGGCCGCGTAGGCCTCGTCCATGTCGAGCACGCCCGTGACCAGCAGGGCGGCGGCGCCCGCCATCAGGGCCAGCGGCACCGGCACCAGCGTGCTGAAGGCCAGTGCCATGGTCGCGACGAAGATCGACACGGCCCATCCGAGCTTGTGCGGGCGCTGCTCGTCCTTCGGGTAGTCGGTGACCACGACGAAATCGCGCGATTCAGCGGCCTGCGCGAGGTCGGTCCAGACGCTGTGGAAGACCAGCAGGTCGCCGGCCTTCAGCGGGATCCGCCGGAGGTTCTCCCGCCACACCTGGTTGTCGCGGTTGATCGCCAGCAGGCTGATCCCGGCGCGCTTGCGCAGGCGCAGTTCCTCGGGACGTCGACCGACGAACGAGGAGGTCGGCGGCACGACGGCCTCCGAGATCCCGGCCCGCGCCGGGTTGAACAGGTCGGCGAACTGCCGCAGTCGGCCGGACACGCGGAGCAGGTTCTTCTGCGCATAGTCCTGGATGGCCTGTGCGGGCCCCATGACGCCGATGACGCTGCCCACCCAAAGGCGTTCGTCGGCCGGCGGCGCGAGCCGCGCGTCGCCCCCGGTCGCCAGCGCGAGGAACAGCGGCGTGCCCGGCTGGGATTCCGCTTCGCCCACGGCCATTCCAACCAGTGGGCTGTCCGGGGTCAGGGTGAGTTCCCAGAGTTCGCCCTCGATGCCATAGGCCTTGGCGAAGTAGCTGTCGGTGCGTGCCGGCGCGACGCCCTTCAGCGCATCGTCGGCCAGCCATCGACGGGCGCCGAAATGCCAGTACACCAGCGAAAGCAGAACGAGCGCGATGCCGATCGGCAGCGGCGCGAACAGCGGCAGCGGCTGCAGCGCGTCCACGCCCGGCGGCAGGTGGCGGTTCGCCGCGACCAGCAGGTCGTTGAGCAGGATCAGCGGGGACGACCCGATCATCGTCAGCGAACCGCCCATCAGCACCGCGGCGGCGATCGGCAGCAGCAGCCGCGACAGCGAGATGCCGGTGCGGCCCGCGAGGCGCGAGGCCACCGGGAGCATGAGGGCCGTGACCGCCGGGTTCTGCATGAACGCCGACAGCCCGGCGGCGACGCCGGAGGCTATCAGCAACAGCCGCGACTCGAGTCCGTTCGACCACCGGAGCAGGTTCTGCGCCACCCGGTTCAGCGCGCCGGTGCGATCGAGGCCCGCGGCCAAGACCATCGTCGCCATCAGGCTGATCACCGCGTTGCCGGCGAAGCCGTCGAACAGGCGCGAGGCCGGCACGATGCCGAACAGCCCGAGCGCCACCAGCACGACGAGCGCCGTGGCGTCGGCGCGGATGCGGTCCGTCATGAACATCGCCATGGTGAAGCCGACCAGCCCCAGCACGACGATCATGTCGCGGCTCAGGGCGAGGTCGGCGGGTTCCATGGCGGGGCTCAGTCCCTGCGTTCGTAGAGCAGGTCCCAGACGCCGTGGCCCAGCTTCAGGCCGCGCGACTCGAAATGCGTCTGCCGGCGCCATTGCGGACGCTCCACGGCGCCACGGGCCAGCGCCTCGTCGCCGGTGCCCGCATCGAGGCCGGCGCGATTCCGCAGGGCCGGCTCGGCGTCGCAGACCGCCAGCATCTGCCGCGCGTAGTCCTCCCAGTCGGTGGCCAGGTGCAGCAGGCCGCCTGGCTTGAGCTTCCGCGCCAGCAGGGCGACGAAGTCGGGCTGCACGAGCCGGCGCTTGTGGTGGCGCTTCTTGTGCCAGGGGTCGGGGAAGTAGATGCGCACCTCGTCGAGGCTGCCCTCGGCGACCTCGTGGTTCAGTACCTCGACCGCGTCGTGGCAGTAGACGCGCAGGTGGGCCGCCTCGGCCTCCGCGGCCCCGTGCAGCAGGCGGCCCACGCCGGGGGCATGCACCTCGATCCCGACCAGGTTCTTCCCGGGCTCGTTCGCGCTGGCGAACAGCAGTTGCTCGCCGTTGCCGAAGCCGATCTCCACCACCAGCGGCGCGGTGCGGCCGAAAGCCGCGTCGAAGTCGCGCGGCGTGCCCATGTAGTCGAGCCCGTAGCGCGGCCATTGCTCGTCCAGCGCCCGCTGCTGGCCGTCGGTCAGTCGGCCCTGGCGCAGCACGAAGCTGCGCACCTGGCGCTGGCCCGGCACTTCGGTGAAGGGCTTCTTCAGCATCAGAAGAACAGGCCGTCGGTGGGCGACGAGGCCGACGCGTAGCGCTTTCGCGGGATGCGGCCGGCGAGGAAGGCCTCGCGGCCGGCTTCGACCGCCTTGCGCATCGCCGAGGCCATCAGCACCGGGTCCTTCGCGCCGGCGATGGCGGTGTTCATCAGCACGCCGTCGCAACCCAACTCCATCGCGACGGCCGCATCGGAGGCCGTGCCCACGCCGGCGTCGACGAGGATCGGCACCTTCGCGTTGTCGACGATCTCCAGCAGGCTCCACTTGTTCTGGATGCCCAAGCCCGAGCCGATCGGCGCGGCCAGCGGCATCACCGCGACGCAACCGATCTCCTCGAGGCGCTTGGCCTGGATCGGATCGTCGGTGCAATAGACCATCACGTCGAAGCCCTCGGCGACGAGGATCTCGGCGGCCTTGAGCGTCTCCGGCATGTGCGGGTAGAGCGTCTTCGGGTCGCCCAGCACTTCCAGCTTGACGAGCTTGTGGCCGTCGAGCAGCTCGCGGGCGAGCCGGCAGGTGCGCACCGCGTCATCGGCCGTGTAGCAGCCGGCGGTGTTCGGCAGGATCGTGTAGCGGTCTGGCGGCAGCACGTCGAGCAGGTTCGGCTCGTTGGCGTTCTGGCCGATGTTCGTGCGGCGGATCGCCACGGTGACGATCTCGGCGCCGGCGGCCTCGGTGGCGCGGCGCGTCTCGTCGAGGTCCTTGAACTTGCCGGTGCCGGTGAGCAGTCGCGAGCGGTAGGTCGTGCCGGCGATGGCCAGCCTGTCGTGGGGGGGCGCGCGGTCGTCGCGGGCGTCGTGCGTGTCGGGGGTCGTCATCGCGCCATTATGGCGCTGCGGCAGCGGCCTTGGCGCACGGGCGCCGACCGGCATTCACCCGCCGCCCAGTGCGTGGACGATCTCGACGCGGTCGCCCTCGGCGACCGGGCGCGTGGCGTGGTGCCCGCGGGGGACGATCTCGCCGTTGACCTCGACCGCGACGCGGCGGCCGGAGAGGCCGGCGAGGTCGAGCAGGTCGGCCAAGGTGCAAGGGGCGTCGAGGCGGCGCGGTTCGCCGTTGAGGTGGATCAGCATGGGTCTCTGCATTGCGCGGCGTGCCGCGCGGTGGCCATAATCCCCGGGCCGCGGGTGTCGTCTAATGGTAAGACAACAGCTTCCCAAGCTGTGAACGTGGGTTCGATTCCCATCACCCGCTCCACCGCCGCGAGCCCCGCCATGCCTGATCCTGCGACCCTCCCGGTGCTCGGCTGGCGCGAGTGGCTGGTGCTTCCAGACCTCGGCATCACCGCGATCCGCGCGAAGGTCGATACCGGTGCGCGCAGTTCGGCCCTCCACGTCGAGTCGATCGAGACGGCCCGCCGCGACGGCGTCGAGTGGGTGCGCTTCGCCCTGGGCGACGACTGCACCGCCCTCCGCCGCTGGGTGGAGGCCCCCGTGCTGGATCGTCGCTGGGTCACCGACTCCGGCGGCCACCGCACCGAGCGCGTCTTCATCCGCACCACGCTGCGCCTCGCCGGGGCTGACTGGCCCATCGACATGAACCTGTCTCGGCGCACCCGGATGCTGTTCCCGATGCTGCTCGGGCGCACCGCGATGGCGGGGCGCTTCCTCGTCGACCCCTCGCGCAGCTTCGCGCTCGGAGAGCCCCGTGCCGACCAAGATCGCCCTGCTGTCGCGTAATCCCGCCCTGTACTCGTCGCAGCGCCTCGTCGAGGCGGCCCGCCAGCGCGGCTGCACCGTCCGCGTCCTCGACCCGCTGCGCTGCGCCCTGAAGGTCGCGCCCGGCGCCTTCGAGGTCCGATACAAGGGCAAGCCGTTGCCGCGCTTCGATGCGGTCATCCCGCGCATCGGACATTCGGTGACCTTCCACGGCACCGCGGTGCTGCGGCATTTCGAGCTGATGGGCGTGGCGACGCCGAGCACGTCCGACGCCATCCTCGCGGCCCGCGACAAGCTGCGCAGCCACCAGGTGCTGGCGGCCGAGGGCATCGACCTGCCGGTCACCGCCTTCGGCGACAGCCCGGACGACACCCCGGCGCTGATCGAGCTGGTCGGTCCCGCCCCGCACGTGGTCAAGCTCAACGAAGGCACGCAGGGCAGCGGCGTGGTGCTGGCGCAGGACGAGGCCGCGTCGCGCAGCGTGATCGAGGCCTTCCGCGGGCTGTACGCGAATTTCCTCGTGCAGGAGTTCGTCGCCGAGGCCAAGGGTGCCGACCTGCGCTGCTTCGTGGTGGGCGACGAGGTGGTCGCCGCGATGCAGCGCCGGGCCGCCCCGGGCGACTTCCGCGCCAACCTCCACCGGGGCGGCAAGGCGGTCCTCGTCCGGCTGTCGGAGGCCGAGCGCGACGTCGCCATCCGGGCCGCCCGCATCCTCGGGCTGGGGGTTGCTGGCGTCGATCTGCTGCGATCACGTCGCGGACCGCTGCTATTGGAGGTGAACTCGTCTCCGGGGCTTGAGGGCATCGAGGCCGCGTCCGGGGTCGACATCGCCGGCCGCATCCTCGACCACGTGCTGGGCCAGGTCGCCGCCCGGCGCCGCCGGGGGCGTGCGTCTCCGGCCGTGGACCGGGATTGACGGTCCGGGCCGTCGGGATTAACGCCGACTTAATGCGAACGGGCCTAGGCTAGATCCCGACCGTCACTCCCGTCTGCGCGTCAGCGCCCACTGGGATCACGGTAATCGGGGCAGCACCTTGTTTGGCCCGCGCCGCCACTGTCCTCGTGCCGGCCGGGCCTTTCTTTTGCGCGCCGTACGGCGATCGGGAACTTCCGACGACCAATCGACTCTGGATCAGCGATGATCCTCGCCACCTGATGATGGAGCCCCACCCCGTGCGCGTCCTGGTGATCGAAGACAACCGCGACATCGCCTCGAACCTCGGCGACTACCTCGAGGACCGCGGGCACACCGTCGACTTTGCCGCCGATGGCGTCACCGGCTTGCACCTCGCCGTCGTCAACGAGTTCGACGCCATCGTGCTGGACCTCAACCTGCCGGGCATGGATGGCCTCGAACTGTGCCGCCGCCTGCGCCAGGACGCCCGCAAGCAGACGCCGGTGCTTATGCTGACCGCGCGTGACTCGCTCGAGCACAAGCTCACTGGCTTCGATGCCGGTGCCGACGACTACCTCGTCAAACCCTTCGCCCTGCAGGAAGTCGAGGCCCGCCTGCAGGTGCTCGCGCGCCGCGGCAAGGCCGCGCAGCCGCGCGTGCTGCACGTCGCCGACCTCGAGTTCAACCTCGACACGCTGGAAGTGCGTCGCCAGGGCAAGCTGCTGCAGCTCAACCCAACCGCGCTGAAGATCCTGCAGGCGCTGATGGAGGCCTCGCCGGCGGTGGTGCCGAGGCAGGACCTCGAAACCCGCGTGTGGGGCGAGGAACTGCCCGACTCCGACTCGCTGCGCGTGCACATCCACGGCCTGCGGGCGGCGATCGACAAGCCCTTCGACAAACCGCTGATCCAGACCCGCCATGGCATCGGCTACCGGATGGCGGACCCGGATGCCGTCGCCGGCTGAGTCGCGGCGCATGCGCTACCGGCGCCGGCTGCGGAGCCGCCTCATCGTCTCCTTCGCCCTGCTGGGCTTCGCGCTGACGGCGACCTTTGCCTTGGCCACGCTCTACCTGCGCGACCGCACCGAGGAGCAGGTGATCGGGAATGCGCTGGTCGAGAACATCAACGACTATGCCCGGCAGTTCTACGTCGATCCGGCCGGCGCTGGCGGCGTCCCGCTGGAGAACATCCAAGGGAGGGTGTTCAGCCGGGCGAAGTTCGGCAACGTGCCGCCGGAGTGGGCGGCCCTGCCGAACGGCGTGCACCAGCTCTCCGGCACCGACGAGCGCGGGCGCTCCGTGCCCTACAAGCTCGCGGTCCGCAAGGACGCCGACTTCTGGTTCTTCGTCCGCTACGAGAACCCGCGCGACGTCGCCACCCAGCAGCGCCTGACCTGGGCCCTGTTCGGCGCGGTGATCGTCTTTTCCCTGGGGTCGCTGGTGCTCGGGCTGTGGTCCTCTCGGCGGGTGATGAGGCCGGTCACCGACCTCGCCCGCCGCATCGGCGAGCTGCGGGTCGGGGGGGAACCGAAGAAGCTCGCCGACCGCTTCGCCGACGATGAAGTGGGGCAGCTGGCCGCGGCTTTCGACGACTATGCCGAACGCCTGAACGCCTCGATCCGTCGCGACCGCGAGTTCAACGCCGACGTCAGCCACGAGTTGCGAACCCCGCTCGCGGTGATCGGCGGGGCGGCCGAACGGCTGCTGGCCAAACCCGACCTCGACGACAAGACCCGTGCCCGCCTCAAGCGCATCGAACGCGCGGCGCAGCAGTGCACGGACCTGACGGTGGCGCTGCTGATGCTCTCGCGCAACGAGCGCGGGCGCGGCCATGCCGACGTCCGCCGCATCGCCGGCCAGCTGGCCGAGGCCAATCGCCAGCAGCTCGTCGGCAAGTCCGTCGTCGTCGTCGTGGAGGGCCGCGACGACGTGCATGTCGACGCGCCGGAAGCGGTGCTGGCCGTCGCCCTCGGCAATCTCATCGGCAACGCCTGCAAGTACACCCAGCAGGGCGAGGTCCGCATCGTGGTGGGCGCCGACCGCGTCGAGGTGTTCGACACCGGCCCCGGCCTGAGCGATGAGGATGCGGCGCGCCTGTTCGAGCGCGGTTACCGCGGCAGCAGTGCCGGCGGTACCAGTGGCGGCGGGATCGGGCTGTCGATCGTCAGCCGCCTGTGCGCGCTCTACGCGTGGAAGGTCTCCGTGCGCCCGCGGCCGGAAGGCGGCGCGGTCGCCACCCTCGAACTGGGCCCCGCGGCGGGGTGAGCCGCGGGACCCCGGGGCTTCAGACCGGCTCGAGCCAGCCGTAGCGATCGGGCGTGTGGCCGTCGAAGAGGCCGAAGAACAGGTCCTGCAGCTGGCGCGTGATCGGGCCCGGCTTGCCCGCGCCGACCTGCCGCCCGTCGACGCTGCGGATCGGCGTCACTTCGGCGGCGGTGCCGCACATGAAGAGCTCGTCGCAGAGGTAGAGGTACTCGCGCGGGATGTCGCGCTCGACCACCTTGAGGCCGGCATCCTGCGCCAGCGTGATCAGCGTGTTCCGGGTGATGCCGTTGAGCAGCGCCGCCGAGACGGGCGTGGTGTGCAGCTCGCCGTTGAACACGAGGAAGAGGTTCTCACCGGCGCCTTCGCTGAGCAGGCCGGTGCTGGCCAGCGCGATGCCCTCGCCGAAGCCGAGGCGGCGCGCCTCGCGCGCGACCAGCTGGCCCGAGAGGTAGTTGCCGCCGGCCTTGGCGCCGGCCGGGATCGTGTTCGGGGCGAAGCGCTGCCACGACGACACGCAGGCGTCGATGCCCGCCTCGACGACGTCCGCGCCGAGGTAGCGCCCCATGTCCCAGGCCGCGACCGCGACGTCGGTCGGGCAGTCGGCCGACAGTCCGAAGCCGCCGAGGCCGCGGAATGCGATCGGGCGCAGGTAGCCCTTCGCGAGCCCGTTCGCCTTGATCACCTCGCGGCAGGCCGCGTTGATCTCGTCGACGCTGTAGGGCATCGGCATCTCGTAGATGCGCGCCGAGGCGAAAAGGCGGCGGTTGTGGTCGGTGAGGCGGAAGATCGCCGGGCCGTCCGGCGTGGCGTAGCAGCGGATGCCCTCGAACACCGACGAGCCGTAGTGCAGGCCGTGGGCCATGACGTGCACGGTGGCTTCGGCCCACGGCTTGATGATGCCGTTGTGCCAGATGTAGGGCGGGTACTGCTGGGCCATGGCGGACTCCTGGGGAGAGGCGGAAAGCCCGACAGTGTACGGGGCCGGGGCGGCGTTCAGTCGGCGAGCCACCAGCAGCCGGCGCGTCGGACCAGCCGGAACGCGGCGATCGCCGGAGCGGGTTCGGGCGCCCGCGGGGCGAGCTCGAGGCGATCGGGCGGGGCATCGGCGGCTTCGGACTGTCGGCCGACTGCCCGACCGACGTCGCGG
>JAJTHD010000032.1 GCA_021297925.1 Lysobacteraceae bacterium | reverse complement strand
CGCCTGCCGGTGGTGCGCATCGGCCGCTTCGCCGGCCAGTACGCCAAGCCGCGCTCGGCCGACCTCGAAGAGCGCGATGGCGTGACGCTGCCGAGCTACCGCGGTGACTTCATCAACGCGCCCGAGTTCACGCCGGAAGCGAGCATCCCCGATCCGCGCCGGATGGTGAAGGGCCACGCGCGCTCGGCGATGACGATGAACTTCGTGCGTGCGTTGATCGACGGTGGTTTCGCCGACCTGCACCACCCGGAGTACTGGGATCTCGGCTGGGTGGCGCGCTCGCCGCTGGCCGAGGAGTACCAGAAGATGGTGAGCGGCATCGGCGATGCCGTGCGCTTCATGGAGACGGTGACGGGCGGCCCCATCGACAACCTCAGCCGCGTCGACTTCTACACGTCCCACGAAGCGCTGCTGCTGCCCTACGAGGAAGCGCAGACGCGCCAGGTGCCGCGCCAGTGGGGCTGGTTCAACCTCAGCACGCATTTCCCGTGGATCGGCATGCGCACGGCGCAGCTCGATGGCGCGCACACCGAGTATTTCCGCGGCATTCGCAATCCGATCGGCATCAAGCTCGGGCCGTCGGTGACGCCGGACCAGGCCCTGCGCCTCGCCGACGTGCTGAACCCCGAGAACGAACCGGGCCGCCTCGTCTACATCCACCGCATGGGCGCCGGGAAGGTGCTCGAGAAGCTGCCGCCGCTGCTGGAAGCGATGAAGCGCGAAGGGCGCCGCGTGGCGTGGATGTGCGACCCGATGCACGGCAACACGGAGACCGCGAGCAGCGGTTACAAGACGCGCCGTTTCGAGAACATCCGCGCCGAGGTCGAGCAGGCCTTCGACGCCCATGCCGCGGTGGGCACGCGCCTCGCGGGCATGCATCTCGAGTTGACGGGCGAGAACGTCACCGAATGCACCGGTGGCGCGCGTGAACTGGCCGACCACGACCTCGGCCGCGATTACCGCACCACGGTCGATCCGCGGCTGAACTACGAGCAGTCGCTCGAGATCGCGATGCTGATCGTCCGCAAGCAAGGCCAGCTCGCTCAGCCCTCCATGATCTGAGCGCCCGCCTCAGGGATTGCAGGACGGACAGGCCGCCGGATCGGCGGACGTCCGTCCATCGCCCCGGGGGTGCTCTTCGGCGTGGCCGCAGGCCCCGCAGGCGTGCCGCTCGGCGCGTGCGAGGTCGGTGGGCGTGCCGCAGTCGGCGCAGGGCAGGCCGGTCACGATGCCGGCGCGTCCGAAGCCCGGCGCGCCGCAGGCCGGGCACGGCCTCGCGAGTCGATCCGCGAGCTCGCGGGCGAGGGCCGCGATGCGCCGCATCCGCGTCGGATTGACGTGCGCGCGCATGTCGGTCTCGACGCGTGCAAGCCCGTCCGCCGACGCGGCCGCGGCCGCGCGGATGGCCGCCGACACGGTCTCGCGGGTGACCAGACCCTTCGCGATCGCCATGCCGGGCTCGAACCGGTTCGGGCGCACCAGCAGTGCGTGCTCCGGGAATCCCGACGACAGCAGCAGCGGTTCGGCATCGTCGGGGGATCGCACCGCCGTCGATTGCCAGTTGGTGTCGCGGCCCATCGCCTCCACGACCACGACGTGGCCGTGGACGTCGTCGACGAAGGCGATCAGTTCGTGGTGGACGGGCAGGAAGCCCAGGATCGGGTCCGGCCCGAAGCTGGCCTCGGTGGCGATGCCGAGCCGCGTCCCGGCGGCCGCCATGCCGCGCCTCGCCTTCTCGATGGCAACGTCGCGGGGCGGGCCGCGGCGTTCGATGTCGCCCGAGAAGGTGCCGAGCGCGTCCGTATCGATGGCCACCGGCTCGATCCGCAAGCCGAGCGGAGCGAACGCCGGCGCGAGGGCGTCGGCTTTCCCATGCAGCGTGGCCAGGGCCACGCGCGGGTCGGGGTAGGGCAGGGACGGCATGCGCGCAGCGTGCACGGCGTCGCGTGGACGCCGTGCCTAGGGCCCGGGTTACGCGCCCTGCGCCTGCGAGTACCCGCGGACGCCGTCGAAGGTGTAGAGGTTCTCGGTCTTGACGGCATCGAATCCGGCATCGGCGATGCGCATCAGCAGGCGCGAGATGGCCTGCCCATCGACGGTCTCGCCCTTCGCCGGGAAGCGGCAGCGCCAGTGGTCGGTGCGCAGGGTCTGCGGGTTGCCGTTCGGGTAGACCTTCACGCCGCGGTTGGTGATCAGGGCGAGACGGAAGTCCTCGCCGCCGAGCGCCTCGAGCGCGGCGCCGAGCTCGTTCGGGTCGCGGGTGGCGGTGTCCCAGTTCAGGAACACGTCGACGCCGACCAGCGACTTCTTCGCGTTCACGTGCGGCGGGATGGCGACGTCCGGATGCACCAGCGACTCGGGCTCGCGCTCCGGGTAGTCGACGGCCGTCATCTTCTTCGGCTGCTGGCCGAGCCGGGCGATGACCGCTTCGGCGAAGGCGCACGTGCCGACCTTCTTCGTGCTGACGCCATCGCGGTAGATGTCGCCGGTGTGGATGCCCTCTTCCAAGGTGCAGAGCCAGGCGTTGTGGATGTCGGTGGCCGGCTTCGCGCGACCGAGGTGGACCAGCATCATCACCGCCGACAGCAGCAGGCCCGAGGGGTTGGCGATGTCCTTGCCGGCGATGTCCGGTGCGGAACCATGCACCGCTTCGAACATGGCGCAGTCGTGGCCGATGTTCGAGGAGCCGGCGAGGCCGATCGAGCCGGCCACCTCCGCAGCGACATCGGAGAGGATGTCGCCGTAGAGGTTGGGCGTGACCACCACGTCGAAATCGGTCGGACGGCTGGCCATGCGCGCCGTGCCGATGTCGATGATCATGTGATTGGTCTGGATTTCCGGGTACTGCGGCGCGATCTCGTCGAAGACCTTGTGGAACAGGCCGTCGGTGAGCTTCATGATGTTGTCCTTGGTCATGCACGTGACCTTCTTGCGCCCGTGCGCGCGGGCGTACTCGAAGGCGTAGCGCACGATGCGCTCGCAGCCGGGGCGAGTGATCAGCTTGAGGCACTGGAACACTTCGTCGCTTTGGCGGTGCTCGATGCCGGCGTAGGTGTCTTCCTCGTTCTCGCGCACGATCACGACGTCCATCGTCGGGTGCAGCGCGGTGACGTAGGGGTGGTAGGACACGCAGGGGCGCAGGTTGGCGTAGAGGCCCAGCGTCTTGCGCAGCGTCACGTTCACCGACTTGTAGCCGCCGCCCTGCGGCGTGGTGATCGGTCCCTTGAGAATCACCTTGTGCTCGTCGATGGCCTTCCACGTGTCGTCGCCGATGCCGGCCATCAGGCCACTGTCGTAGGCCTTCAGGCCGACCGTGACGGCGTGGAACTGGAGGGCCGGGTCCGCGGCCTTGAGGATCGCCAGCGTGGCGGCCATGATCTCCGGGCCGATGCCATCGCCGGCCGCGACGGGGATGGTGGTGGCGGGAAGCGCGGCGGGGACGTAGCGGGCCGGGGCAACGGATTCAGCGAGGACGGCGGACATTGTGCGATCTCCGAAACACGAAAAAGATGTCGTGAATATTGAAGCGCGAAAATCTGTTCGGCGCAAGTCCCCGGGTGAGGGCGGCGTGAGGCCGTCGTCCCCTGTGGCCGCGTCCAAGTCGGTGGTGACCCGTACGAGGGCAAAGCCGGCGGACAGCGACGCGCAGTGGACCTTCCTGAGCAACCACACGCATGTGCTGGTCTGCCTCGCGGCCGATCCGGAGCAGACGCTGCGCGACGTGGCGGCGAAAGTCGGGATTACCGAACGCGCCGTGCAGCGCATCGTCGCGGACCTCGAGGCCGCGGGCGTGCTGGAACGGGGCAGGGAGGGGCGCCGGAACCGCTATGCGTTGCATCTCGATGCACGCTTGCGCCATCCACTCGAGCAGCACTGCAGCATCGGTGACCTGCTCGCCCTCGTGGTGGACCGTCGCAACGGGTAAGCGACCTGACGCGTCGCCCCGTTCACGCATGGAGCCTCAACCGCGTGCGAGGTCCCAGGCCAGCTTCGCGATCAGGGCCAGCACGACACCGAGGAAGACGTAGCGGACGAAGCGTTGTCCCTTGCGCAGCGCGAGGTGGCTGCCGATCCAGCTGCCCAGCATGTTGCCGGCGATCAGCGGGAGCGCCAGCACCCAGACCACGAAGCCGCCCAGTGCGAGCACGGTCCAGGAGCTGAGGTCGGCAGCCACGTTGGCCGCCTTCGAAACGCCCGAGGACTTGAGGAAGTCGAGGCCGATCACGCTGGCGAAGGCGAAGACCATCAGGGTGCCGGTGCCCGGGCCGATCAGGCCGTTGTAGAAGCCGCAGGCGCCACCGACCGCGGCGGCCATCGCCGCCTCGCGGTCGACCGGGAAGCGCCGGCGCTCCTCGAGGCCGAAGGCGGGCCGGAAGGCGGTGTAGAGCGCGAGCAGCACGCAGATCGCGAGGACGGCCCACTTCAGGATGTCGGGGTCGAGCCGTTTGGCGAATTGCACCCCGATCGCCGAGGCCCCGAGGGCCGCCGCGCAGGCGGGAAGCACGATCCGGCGTTCGACGGGAACGCGCCGGAGGTAGTTGAACGCGGCCACCGAGGTGCCCAGCAGGGAACTGGTGCGTTGTGTGCCGATGGTCTGCAGGATCGACAGCCCAGGATGCAGGTTCAGCATTGCCGGCGTCAGGATCAGACCGCCGCCGCCGACGATGCTGTCGAGCAGGCCGGCGGCGAAGCCCGCCAGCGCGGTCAGCGCCAGCAGGGTCGGGGTCAGCTCGAGCTCGAGGCCGTTCACCCGCCGCGTTCGCCCGAGCGCGCGGCGATCCATGCCATGGCGAGGGCGGCGGCATACGGCAGCGCTTGCGCCACCAGCACGACCTGCCAAAGACGGGCTTCCGGTTCGCCGCCGCCCGCGGCGAAGCCGATGGCGATGGCCCCGAGGCCGAGGGCGAGCAGCAGCCCGAACTCCTCCCGAACGGCGTGGATCGGTCCCGGCTGCTTGCGCAGGCGGCGCTTCTTGGCGGTGCGGGTGAAGGGGTGCTCGCGCGCGACCATGCCGCGCAGCACGCCGCGGGCGATCGCATGCGACAGCGCCATGCTGGCCAGCGCCGCGCCCCAGGCGTCACGCCATCCGCAGGGGACGAGCCGTCGGTACAGCACGATTCCGAACGCGGACTTGGCGACGAAGAAGCCGATGACCGGCACGAGGAAGAGCGCGTGTGGCAGGCTGAACCAGCCGGGCAGCCACAGCAGGCCCAGCGTCCAGCCGACGGCCAGCAGCGAAAAGCCCAAGTGCAGGGCGTCAGCGAACCAGCCGAACCAGCCGGTCAGGAAGTGATAGCGCTGGCCGGGGCTCAGCCGGTAGCCGGCCAGCAGTTCGCCAAGGTGGGCGCGAAGGATCTGCATGGCGCCGAAGGCCCAGCGGAAGCGCTGCGACTTGAAGGCGGCGAAGTCCGCCGGGGTCACGCCGCGGCCGTAGACCTCGTCCACGTAGACCGTGGTGAAGCCTTCCTCCATCACGCGCAGGCCGAGCTCGGCGTCCTCGCAGATGCACCACTCCGACCACCGCAGGCGCTTGAGCAGCCCCGCGCGGATCATGGTCATGGTGCCGTGCTGGATGATCGCGTCGCGCTCGTTCCGGTGGTGCATGCCGATCCGGAAAAAGCCCTCGTACTCCCAGTTCGTCATCCGGCGGAACGGGTTTCCCTCGAACTCGCGGTGGGCCTGCGGGACCTGTACGACGCCGACCTTCGGGTCGTCGAAATGGCCGACCAGCTCCTTCAGCCAGTTCGGTTCGACCACGTAGTCCGAGTCGATCACCGCGATAACGCCGGCCTCGGGGTGGGTCTGGTCGAGGCCGAAGTTCAGCGCGCCGGCCTTGAAGCCCGGCCACGGCAGAAGGTGGAAGAAGCGGAAGCGCGGCCCCAGCGCGGTGCAGTGCGCCTCGACTGGACGCCACACCGCCTCGTCGGCGGTGTTGTTGTCGATGACGAGGACTTCGAAATCGGGATAATCGAGCGCCGCGAGGCTGTCGAGGGTCTGGATGACCATCTCCGGCGGCTCGTTGTGGCAGGCGACATGGATCGAGACCTTCGGCGGCCGCGCGGGCAGGGCCCCCAGCGGATGGAAGCGGCGACGCCAGTCGGGCTGGGCGAGCGCCTCGACGAATTCGAAGCCGAGGATGTAGAGGATCGACAGCATCGCCAGCTGCGCCGGAACCAGTACGGCGTAGGCGGCCCAGTCGGCGGGGCCGAGGTAGAACTCGAGCGGCAGCGACAGCGACCAGACGACCGTCGAGGCGCCGGCTTGCAGCAGCACGAGGAAGAACAGACGGCCACAAAGGGCGAAGCGGCGGAAGCGCCGCGCCCATCCGAGCATCGGCAGCAGCGCCAGCGCCGACGCGGCGATCGCCTTGATCCACCACGCCGCGTCTTCCTCGACCGGGCCGGTGAGCGGGTACTTCGGCGTGCGGTCGGCGTCGTACATGCCCCAGTAGGCTTCGACCCTGCCGCCGGTGGCTTCCTTCCACGGCTGGTCGAAGGCCTCCATCACGTAGTAGTCGAGCTTGCGCTCGTCGGCCACGCGCAGGAACTCGCGTATGAACAGCGCGGCGTCACTGGTGGAGGCGTTCGAGGCCCGGAACCGGTTGCCGTCCGTGGGCCAGCCGACCTCGCCGATCACCACCGGCTTGCCCGGGAAGCGCTTCCGAACGAGCTCGTATTTGTGCAGGACGTCGCCCACCGCACGGTCGCGGCGCACGCCTTCCCAGTAAGGCAGCAGGTGGATGGTGATGTAGTCGACGTGGTCGGCCAGTTCCGGGTACTTCAGCCAGACGTGCCAGGGTTCGGCCGTGGACACGGGCTTGTCGAGCGCCGCCCGGGCCTCGTCGAGGTAGCGGCCGATGCGAGCCGGCGTCAGGTCGCCGCGCAGCACGGCCTCGTTGCCAACGATGACGCGCTCGATGCCGTCGTACTGCCGTGCCTGCGCGATCAGGGCGTCGAGCTCGCGGCGGTTGTTGTCGCGGCGGCGGTCCAGCCAAGCGCCTGCCGTGAGCTTCAGGCCATGCTTCGCGGCCAGCGCGGGCAGCGCCGGCTTTTCCGACGATGTGTAGCTGCGGACGCGGTCGGTGGCGGTCGCGAGCAGCGTCAGGTCGCTGTCGATCTCGGCATCGCTGGGAAAGGTCTGGTCGAGCGGGCTCTGGTCGCGCTGGTAGGCCGAGAACGCGAAGCCGTGAATCGGGCCCGTCCACTCGGGCGGGTGGACGGGGCGGTTGAGCGCTGCCCAGAGCAGCAGGTTCAGCAGGGCGATGGCCAAGGCCAGCCCGAAGGCCGGCCAACCCGAGCCACGCGCGGAGCCGTCATCCTCCGGTGGCCCGACGCCGCGGCCGGACGCGGCGTCGGCGGGGCGTACGCGGTCGGGCGCGACGGCCATGGCGGGGACCTCAGCCGGCGCGCGACGCGCGCTTGCGGTCGGATTCGGTCAGCAGCTTCTTTCGCAAGCGGATTTCCTTCGGCGTGATTTCGACCAGTTCGTCGTCGTCGATGAAGTCCAGCGCCTGCTCGAGGGTGAACTTGATCGGTGGCGACAGCTGGATGGCGTCGTCCTTGCCCGAAGCGCGCATGTTGGTCAGCGGCTTGGTGCGGATGGCGTTCACCGTCAGGTCGTTGTCCTTCGAGTGG
>JAJTHD010000120.1 GCA_021297925.1 Lysobacteraceae bacterium | reverse complement strand
GTGCCCCCACGGAGAGGACGCCATAGCCGAGCAGCCCGACCTCGTCGGACTCCACGACCCACGCGTGATACCCGGCCGACAGGCAGTCACGGAACAGGCCCGGGGTCCACGGGAAGGCGTACCCGCGGGCTTCGATCGCCGAGACGGCGGGGACATCGGCCTGCCGCATCGGCCGGAACTGCACCGCGGGCGCCGGCCTCGCCGCCACGACTCAGGCCCCGCGCCGCCAATCGCGGATGCGCCGCCATAGCGCCCGCTTGAAGTCGGCCCCCATGGCCGGCGCATCGGGTACCGGCCACTCCTGCCAGCCGGGCCCCATCCAACGTTCGAGGCCCGCCCGGAGGCGCGGGGGCAGCGACACGTCGCGGAGAGCGACCGGGCCGGAGGCCACCGCCATGGTGCGGCGTTCGGGCACCACGTAGCCCATGGCGTCGAGGCACTGCCGCTGGGCAGGGCTCCAGCGGGTCACGACGCCGCCGCTGCGGCGCGGCGCCGCTGCCAGAGACTGCCGATGGGGCCGCTGAGCACGTACACCACGGCCACCGCGAAGATCACCTTCGGCGCGTCGATCAGCAGGGCCACGAGCACAGCCAGCACCAGCAGCATGAACCAGAACGGCACGCGGTCGCCGGGCCAGCCCTTGAAGCTGAAGAAGCGGATGCGGCTGACCATCAGCAGGGCGCAGGCCACCGTGGTGGCCAACGCCACCCAGCGCAGCTCGTCGCCCGAATAGCCCAGCTCGCTGAAGCACCAGACCACGCTGATCATGGTGCCGGCGGAGGCCGGGCTGGCAAGGCCGATGAACCAGCGCTTGTCGGTGCTGCCGGCCTGCACGTTGAAACGGGCGAGGCGCAAGGCCGCGCAGGCCACGTAGAGGAAGGCCGCGGCCCAGCCCGCCTTGCCCCAGGCCGCGCCGTCGAGCGCCAGCTGTCCCAGCGCCCAGTGGTACATGACCAGCGCCGGCGCCATGCCGAAGCTGATCAGGTCGGACAGCGAGTCGTACTGCACACCGAATTCGCTGGTGGTGCCGGTCATGCGGGCGACCCGGCCGTCGACGCCGTCGAAGACGCCGGCGACCAGCACGGCGACGCAGGCCGCGCCGATGTGGCCATTCGCCGCCGCGAGGATCGCGTAGAAGCCGGCGAACATGTTCGCCGTCGTCAGCAGGTTGGGCAGCAGGTAGATGTGGCGGCTGCGCGGGCGCACCGGCGGCGCGTCAGGGGGCTCGTGGTCCATGACCCCAGTGTAGCCTCTGGCCGCGCCGGCTTGCCCCCGCGCCCGCCGATGGCGATACCATGCGCTGTCTCGTCCCGGAGCGTCCGAATGATCCGCTTCCACCCCCTCGTCGTCGCCCTCGCCCTGCTGCTGGCCGCGCCCGTGGCCCACGCCCAGGACCCGGTCTACACCTGGGTCGACGCCCAGGGTGTCCGGCATTTCTCCCAGACCCCGCCGGAGGGCGTCCAGTACGAAGTCCGGGGCGTCCGCGACCGGGCGGTGGGCACCAACGCCGCGGCGTCGCCCGCCGGCCCCACCCCGCCCTCGCAGGACCAGCAGGCCTGCGATCGGGCCCGCTTGTCGCTCGCCCAGCTCGACAGCAACGCGCCGCTCCTGATAGACAAGGACGGCGACGGGAAGTCCGAGCCGCTCACGCCGGAAGACCGCGCCGCGCAGCGCCAGCTGGCCGAGCAGGCGATCCGGGCCTACTGCGTCGCGCCGGACGCCCGCGGGGGCTGATGCCTGCGGGGGGCTGGCCGGTTCCCCGCTAGAATGCGCGCTTTGCCTGAACGGCCCGGAGCCGGTCCCGACGCATGCGCCTGTCCAAGTTCCACCTCAGCACCACCAAGGAAACCCCCGCCGACGCCGAAGTCGTCAGCCACCAGCTGATGCTGCGCGCGGGCATGATCCGCAAGCTCGGCGCCGGCCTGTACACATGGACGCCGCTGGGCCTGCGCGCGCTGCGCAAGGTCGAGGCCATCGTGCGCGAGGAGATGGAGCGCGCCGGCGCCATCGAAGTGCTGATGCCGGCCGTGCAGCCCCGGGAGCTCTGGGAGGAGACCGGGCGCTGGGCCAAGTTCGGAGGCCAGCTGCTGAAGATGAAGGACCGCAAGGAGCAGGACTACTGCTTCGGCCCGACGCACGAGGAAGTCATCACCGATTTCGCCCGGCAGGAGCTGGCCAGCTACAAGCAGCTGCCGAAGAACTTCTTCCAGATCCAGACCAAGTTCCGCGACGAGATCCGCCCGCGCTTCGGCGTGATGCGCGCCCGCGAATTCCTGATGAAGGACGCGTACTCCTTCCATGTCACCCCCGACTGCATGGCCCGCGAGTACCAGGTCATGTACGACGCCTACACGCGCATCTTCACGCGTCTCGGCCTGACCTTCCGCGCGGTGAACGCCGACACCGGCGCCATCGGCGGCTCGGCCTCGCACGAGTTCCACGTGCTGGCCGATTCGGGCGAGGACGCGATCGCGTTCTCCGACGCGTCGCCCTACGCCGCCAACGTCGAACTGGCCGAAGCCCTTGCCCCGGCCACGCCCCGCGCGGCGGCTGGCGAGGCGATGCGCAAGGTCGCCACGCCGACGCAGAAGACCTGCGAGGCGGTGGCCGAGCTGCTGGGCCTGCCGCTGGCGCGCACGGTGAAAACCGTTGTGTATTGCGTGGATGCAAAGGGCGCGGAACAAGTCATCGTTGCGCTCGTGCGCGGGGACCACACGATCAACGAGATCAAGCTGTCAAAGCTTCCCGGCCTCGCGGAACTCCGACTCGCTGATGCTCACGAGATTCGCTCGGTGTTTGGTTCTGATCCCGGCTTCCTCGGTCCAGTTGGACTTAAGGCGGAAGCTCCGATCCAAAGTGGCGCGCCGGTAAAGATCGACGGGTTCAGCACCGTGACTCCCACGGTCGTTCGCAAAATCACCGTCGTCGCCGACCGCACCGTGGCCGCCATGGCGGACTTCGTCGTCGGCGCCAACGAGGACGGCTTCCACCTCGCTGGCGTGAACTTCGGCCGCGACCTGCCGGAGCCGACGCTCGTCGCCGATATCCGCAACGTGGTCGAGGGCGACCCGTCGCCGGACGGCCACGGCACGATCAAGCTGGCCCGCGGCATCGAGGTCGGCCATGTGTTCCAGCTCGGCCAGAAGTACGCCGAAGCCATGAAGGCCACCGTGCTGAACGCCGAAGGCAAGGCCCAGGTCATGTACATGGGCTGCTACGGCATCGGCGTGTCGCGCATCGTCGCCGCCGGGATCGAGCAGAACTTCGACGCCAACGGCATCCGCTGGCCGGAAGCGATGGCGCCATGGCGCGTCGCGGTCTGCATGATCAACCCGAAGAACGATGCGGCCGTCACCGCCGCGGCCGAGGCCCTCTACAACGACCTCGCCGCCCGCGGCGTGGACGTGGTGCTGGACGACCGTGGCCTGCGTCCCGGCCAGATGTTCGCCGACATCGAGCTGATCGGCCTGCCGCACCGGGTGGTGGTGTCCGAGCGCGGCCTCGCGGCCGGCACCTTCGAGTACCGCGCCCGCTCGGCCGCGGAATCGGAAAACCTGAACCGCGACCAGGTGTTCGAGCGCCTCGGCCTGTAACCCCCGGGAGACCGGCCCATGAAAACGCCGCGCCGTCGCGGCGTTTTCTTTTGCACCTCTGGCTGATTAGTATCGGGTTTCCCGCGAGTTATCCCTCTCGATAATCCGGATAACCTCGACCCTCACTCGTAAGGAGCCCCGCATGGCCGTTGATCTGGATGGACTGTCGCCCAAGGAACTGGATGCCCTGATTTCGAAAGCCAAGCAGCGCAAGCAGACGCTGGCGAAGCGCTCCTCGCAGGCCGAGGTGAGCAAGGCGCTGGCCGCCGTGGCGAAGAAGCATGGCTGGACGCTGGCCGAGCTGTTCGGCGCGGCAGCACCCAAGGCGGCGAAGGCCGGTAAGCCGGCCGCGGCGCCCAAGGCGCGCAAGTCGACCACCAAGGGCACCAAGGTGGCCGCGAAGTACCGTCATCCGGAGACCGGCCAGACCTGGTCGGGCCGCGGCATCCTGCCCAAGTGGATGGCCGAGGAAATCGCCAAGGGCAAGAAGCGAGAGGATTTCGCGATCTGAGTGCGGTCTCCCGCGTGCCCCCCCGTCGACGCCGGCCCCGTGCCGGCGTTGTCGTTTTCAGAGGTAGCGGCGCGGCGGCACGAGCAGGTTGCCGAAGAGCAGGCCCGCGACGAGCGCGATCAGGGCACCGAGCACCGCCACCGCCGTATCGAGGCCGAGAGCCACGTCCCGCTCCATCACGAAGTTGAGGCTTCGGAAGCCGACGCTGCCGGGCACCAGCAGGATGATGCCGGACACGCGCAACAGCGCGCCCGGGCGTTTGAAGATCCGCCCGAAGGCGTTGGAGATCGCCGCCACGCCGAGCCCGGCGAAGAACACTCCGCCGGCGAAGTGTTCGGAGGACAGGTTCAGCACCTCGCCGCCCACTTTGGTCAGGCCGTAGCCGAGCCATGCGCCGGCCATCACCAGCAGCACGTCGCGACGGGCCGCGCCGAACAGCACCGCGAAGGCGCCGGAGCCGACGAGCAGGCCCGCCCATTCCGCCCACGCGGGCAGGTGCTGGCCGGAGGCCGCGACAGGGTCCCAGCCGAAGGCATGGACCAGCTGCGCGGCGGCGACGGTGCCGAAGGTCAGCTTCAGCAGGACGACGCTGGCGCCCGCGAAGCGGGCGGTGCCCGAGGCCCAGTTGCCGCTGGACAGCTCCGCGACGGCGGTGGTCAGCATCAGGCCGGGCATCAGCACGATCAGCGCGGCGATGGTGACCGTTTGCAGCGACAACGGGACGAGGAAGGCCGCGATGGCCGAGGCGAGCAGCGTCGCCAGCAGCGCGGCGATGGCCTCCTGCGCCTCCGCCAGCCGCGGGCGGACGGAGGAGGCGATCGCCACGAGGCCGATCAGCAGGCCGATCAGGCCGGCCGCGACGACGTCGGCAACGCTGGTGCGCAACAGCGCCGCGACCGACCCCGATGCGAGGCCGAAGCTGACGACGGTGGCCAGCATGCGGCCGCGCGAGGGGCGCTCGTCCAGCACATTGAGCGCCTGAAGGCCCGCGGCGACGTCGATGCGGCCGGCCATCACCTGCTCGGCGATCTCGTCGACCATCGCCATCGCCTTCAGGTTGATGTCGCCGGGCGAGAGGCGCAGCACGCGGGTGATCTCGGCCCCATCCTGCTTGGCCGGGTTGGAGAAGGACAGGATGATGCCGGTCGGGTTGCACCAGATCTCGGTGTGCACGCCGAGGCGGCGCGAGAGCACCCGCACGGCGCCCTCCAGCCGCGGCGTCGAGGTGCCGCAGGCGTGCAGCCTGCGGGCCATCTCGATGATGAAGGTGCAGCGCTGGCGGAAGGTGCTGGCCAGGGCGGACGACGCGGTGCTCATGGCCGGGAAGCATGGCAGAAAGCCCCGTGGATCGAGGACAATCTCCGAGTCCCCTTCTCGAGATCGCGCCCGGCCCGATGCCGGCGACCCGCCGCATGGGCCTCGGTGAACTCCTCTCGCTGCTGTCCGCCGCCGCCTGGGCGGTGGGTGTCATCTTGTACCGCCAGCTCGGGGCGACCCTGCCGCCCCTGCAGCTGAACCTGCTGAAGAACCTGCTGGTGATGGGCATGGTCGCGATCGCCGTGCCCCTCGTGCATGGCTTCGCCCTGCCCGCCTTCACGGCGGCACAGGTGGCCATCGCGATGGCGAGCGGCGTCATCGGCATCGCGATCGCCGACACGCTCTACTTCCGGGCCCTGAACCAGCTCGGCGCGGGGCGGATGGGCGTGTTGGGCAACTTCTACAGCCCCGCCGTCATCGTGCTGAGCGTGCTCTTTCTCGACGAGCGCCTGACGCTGGTGCAGCTGGTCGGCTTCGGGCTGGTCAGCCTCGGCGTCTTCCTCGTGGCGGAGCGCCGGCCCGACGACGCGGGGAACGGACGCGACCTGCTGCGCGGGTTGGCGATCGGTTTCATCGCCATCCTGCTGATGGCCGTGGCCATCGTGATGGTGAAGCGAACGCTCGAAGCCCAGCCACTGCTGTGGGTGACCGGCCTGCGCATGGGCGGGGCGGTGCTGGGCCTGCTGGTCCTCTCGATGCTGGTGCGCCGCGGCCTGTCGCTGCTGCCCGCGGCGTCCACCGTGCCGTGGCGGAAGCTCGTCGCCGCGGCTTTCGTCGGCCAGTTCCTGTCGATGGTGCTCTGGCTCGGCGGCTACAAGTTCACCTCGGCATCGGTGGCGGCTATCCTCAACGAGAGCTCCTCGGTCTTCATCCTGCTGCTGGCCTGGGCGTGGCTGAAGGAGCCGCTGACCCGCCGCGCCGTGGCCGGCGTCGCGCTGACCATCGCCGGCGTGGCTTGCATGCTGCTGCCGCACTGACGAGGACCCATGGCCGACACTCCGCCGCAGCTTCGACCGGACCCCGACCGCCCGGGCTGGTGGCAGGCGTCCGGCGATTGGACCCTGGCGAACGCGGCCACCTTGCAGCGGCGCATCCTCGCCTCCGGCGGCGGGGACGGGCTGGACGCCCGCGGCATCGGCCACCTCGACGCCAGCGGGGCGATGCTGCTCTGGCGGCTGGGCGAAGCGCTCGGCCTCCCCGACGATGCGGTCGCGCTGCGCGACGACCATCGCGCCCTGTTCGACACCGTGCGCGGTATCTGCCGCAACCCGCAGCGGGAACCCCGGCGCGACTGGGGCCTGCACGCCATGCTCGCGCGCATCGGCTGGACGGTGCAGGACAACGCCCGCGAGGTCCTCGCGCTGCTGGGTTTCGGCGGCCAGACCCTGCTGACGGCCCTGCGCATCGCCTTCAAGCCATGGCGCTGGCGCGTCACCTCCACGGTCGCGCACATGGAGTCGGTGGGGCTCGACGCGGTGCCGCTGGTGGCGCTGCTGAGCTTCATGGTCGGCGCCGTGGTGGCCTTCCTCGGGGCCGAGGTGCTGGCCGACTTCGGCGCCTCGATCTTCGTGGTCGAGCTGGTGGGCATCAGCTTCCTGCGCGAGTTCGGCGTGCTGCTGACCGCCGTGCTGCTCGCCGGCCGAACGGCCAGCGCGTTCACCGCGCAGATCGGCGCGATGCAGTCCGGCGAGGAGATCGACGCGATCCGCACCCTCGGCCTCGACCCGATCGAGCTGCTGGTGCTGCCGAGGCTGGTGGCGCTGGTCATCATGCTGCCCCTGCTGGCCTTCATCGCGATGATGAGCGGCATCGCCGGCGGCGTCGTGATCGGATCGACGATGCTCGGCATCTCCCCCGACATGTTCATCGCCCGCCTGCACGAGACGATGGAAGTCCGGCACTTCCTGACCGGACTCGCCAAGGCGCCCGTCTTCGCCATCGTCATCGGCCTGATCGGCTGCCTCGAGGGCCTGCAGGTACAGGGCACGGCGCAGTCGGTCGGCGAGCGCACCACGTCCAGCGTCGTCCAGACCATCTCGCTGGTGATCCTGATCGACGCCTTCGCGGCGCTGTGGTTCATGGAGATGGGCTGGTGAGCGGCACCGACACCCCCGCGATCGAGGTCCACGGCCTCGCGAACGCCTTCGGCGAGCAGATCGTGCACGAGGGCCTCGACCTCGAGATCCGCCGCGGCGAGATCGTCGGCGTGGTCGGCGGCTCGGGCTCGGGCAAGTCGGTGCTGATGCGCGCGATCCTCGGGCTGCGCCGCCCGCAGGCCGGCCGCATCCACGTGCTGGGCGTGGACGCGCTCTCCGACGACCCGGTCGACCGCCGCGC
>JAJTHD010000193.1 GCA_021297925.1 Lysobacteraceae bacterium | reverse complement strand
GCGCCTCGACCGCGCTGGCCACGGCGAGGTAGGTCTTGCCGGTGCCGGCCGGGCCGATGCCGAAGTTGATGTCGTGCGTGGCGATGGCGTGCAGGTAGGCCGCTTGGTTGGCGCCGCGGCCCCGGATCGTCCCGCGCTTGACCTTGATGGCGACGTCCTGCGGCGCGAAGCCGAGGTCGCGCTCGACGGCCGATTCCTCATCCGCGCCGAGGCGCAGGTGGATGGCTTCCGGCGTCAGCACTTCGGTCTCGGTGTCGGCCCAGAGCTGGCGCAGCAGGCGTTCGGCCAAGGCCGTCGCCTTCGTCGGACCCGACAGGCGGAACACGCCGCCGCGGTTCGAGATCTGCACGCCGAGGCGCAGCTCGATCTGGCGCAAGTGGGCGTCGAGCGGGCCGGCGAGGTTGGCCAGGCGCTCGCCGTCCTCGGGCTCGAGCGTGAAATCGCGCGGCGCGGCGGCGTCGGCCATCAGGCGGCCGCCGTCTCGCGGGTGACGATGCGGCCGCGCAGCGAGTTGCTCAGCGCCTCGGTGATTTCCACGTCCACGAATTGACCAACCAAGCGCTGCGGTCCGGCGAAGTTCACGAAGCGCATGTTCTCGGTGCGGCCCGTCACTTCATTCGGATTTTTCTTCGACGGGCCCTCGACCAGCACGGTCTGCACCGTGCCCACCATGGCCTGCGAGATCTTCCGCGCGTTCGCGGTGATCGTCTCCTGCAGGCGGGTGAGTCGGGCGCTCTTCACCTCGGCCGGCGTGTCGTCCGGCAGGTTCGCCGCCGGCGTGCCGGGGCGCTTGCTGTAAATGAAGGAGAAACTCTGGTCGAAGCCGATGTCCTCGATCAGCTTCATCGTCTGCTCGAAGTCGCGGTCGGTCTCGCCGGGGAAACCGACGATGAAGTCCGAGCTCAGGCAGATGTCCGGCCGCGCCTCGCGCAGCTTGCGGATCTTGGCCTTGAACTCCAGCACCGTGTGGTTGCGCTTCATCGCGGTCAGCACGCGGTCCGAGCCTGACTGCACCGGCAGGTGCAGGAAGGACGCCAGCTTCGGCATGTCGCGGTAGGCCTCCACCAGCGAATCGGTGAACTCCATCGGGTGCGAGGTGGTGAAGCGGATGCGGCCGATGCCCTCGAACTCGGCGATGGCGCGGATCAGGTCGGCGAGGTCGGCGGTGCCGCCGTCCTCGGTCGCGCCGCGGTAGGCGTTGACGTTCTGGCCGAGCAGGGTGACTTCGCGCACGCCCTGGTCGGCGAGCTGGGCCACTTCCACCAGCACGTCCTCGAAGGGCCGGCTCACTTCCTCGCCGCGGGTGTAGGGCACCACGCAGAAGGCGCAGTACTTGCTGCAGCCTTCCATGATCGAGACGAAGGCGGTCGGGCCGTCGGCGCGCGGCTCGGGCAGCTTGTCGAACTTCTCGATCTCCGGGAACGAGATGTCGACCTGCGGCTTGCCGGTCTCGCGCTTGGCGTCGATGAGTTCGGGCAGGCGGTGCAGGGTCTGCGGGCCGAACACCACGTCGACGAAGGGCGCGCGCTTGATGATGGCTTCGCCTTCCTGCGAGGCCACGCAGCCGCCGACGCCGATCACCAGGTTCGGGTTGTTCTTTTTCAGTTCCTTCCAGCGGCCGAGCTGGGAAAAGACTTTCTCCTGCGCCTTCTCGCGGATCGAGCAGGTGTTGACCAGGATGACGTCGGCTTCCGCCTCGTTCTCAGTCAGTTCGAGCCCGTGTTCGGCGGCGAGCACGTCGACCATCTTGGTCGAGTCGTACTCGTTCATCTGGCAGCCGTGGGTCTTGATGAAGAGCTTGCCGGGCATACGGTGCGTACTCCGTTCCGGTGGATGGGGTCGCGATTCTACGCGTCCCACGAGGTCGGCGCCCCCGCGGGGCTTGGCAGGGCGGCGGGGCGGGGGGACACTGCGCGCCATGGATGCCCCTTCCTCCGCGATGCCCCCGCTGCTGCCGGCCCCTCGGCTGGCCGGGGTGGTGCTGCTCGCCGCGGCGATGCTGCCGTCGACCCCCTCTGCCGGCACCCTCTATCGCTGCCAGGGGGCGGACGGGGTGGCCCATTACGGCAGTCGGAAACTGCCGGGCATGGCCTGCACGGTCGCGGCCCGCTACCGACCCGACCCGCGACCGGCGATTCCCCGCGCCCCTGCGCCGACGCCCACCGCGGCATCGGACGGCGCTCCGGCGACGCCCTCCGCCCCGGCGCCGAAACGCGTCGAGTTCCTCGCCCTCCCGGGCGATGTGTCTGCCCCGGCCGCCGCCGCACCGCGCGGCAGCCGGGTCACCCGCGGGGCGGTGTACACCTACGAGAAGGGCGGGGTGACGCACTACACGAACGTGCGCCCCCGCGACGCGGGCGCCCCGGTCAGGACCCTCTTCACCTACGTCGAGACCTGCTACGCCTGCGCGGCCCTCCCCGGGATCGACTTCGGGAACGTTCGTCTCAACACCCTGGCCTTCGCCTCGGAGATCCGCGCCGCCGCGTCCGAATTCCGCGTCGACGAGGCGCTGGTTCGCGCGATCGTCCACGCCGAATCGGCCTTCAACCCGAACGCCGTCTCGCACAAGGGTGCGCAGGGCCTCATGCAGTTGATCCCCGCGACGGCGGATCGCTTCGGGGTGGACGACGCCTTCGACCCCGCGCAGAACATCCGGGGCGGCGCGGAGTACCTCGCCTGGCTGCTGGAGCGTTTTGACGGCAACGTCACGCTGGCCGCGGCCGGCTACAACGCGGGCGAAGGGAACGTGGATCGCTACGGCGGCGTCCCCCCGTTCGATGAAACCCAGCGCTACGTCCAGCGGGTCGCGACTCTTCACGTGCGCTACCGGGAGGCCTTGGCCGAGCCCGCCGCCGCCGCGGGTGTCCCGGACGCCACCGTGAGCACCGGAGCGGCCCCCTAGCGGACCTCCCCGGCGTTGTCCGGCCTTCGGGCGTTCGGATACACTTCCCGCTTGCTGCGGCGCCGTCTGATGCGGGTCGCGTCCTCTGGTAAAGCGAGATTCGGAGAGCCGAATGGCCAACGAAGGGGTCAACAACGGGCGTCGCCGGTTCCTCACCGCGACGACCGCCGTGGTGGGTGCCGCGGGCGCCGCCGCCGGCGGTTACGCCTTCCTGAGCAGCTGGAAGCCCAGCGCCCGGGCGCAGAGCGCCGGTGCTCCGGTGGAAGTCGACATCAGCAAGATCGACGTCGAGCCGGGTGCCCGCCTGATCGTGCAGTGGCGGGGCAAGCCGGTCTGGATCTTCAAGCGCAACGAGGAGCAACTCGCCGCGCTGCCGACGCTCGACGGTCGGCTGGCCGACCCGAAGTCGGACAACGTCGACCAGACGCCCGCCTTCGCGAAGAACGAGTCGCGCGCCATCAAGCCGGAAATCGGCGTGCTGGTCGGCATCTGCACCCACCTCGGCTGCTCGCCGCTCTACGTGCCCGAGCTCCAGCCGCAGGCCTTCGACAGCGAATGGCAGGGTGGCTTCTATTGCCCCTGCCACAACTCCCGTTTCGACCTCGCGGGGCGCGTGTTCGCCAACATGCCGGCGCCCTCGAACCTCGAGGTGCCACCGTACCACTTCGACAAGGCCGACCCGAACCGCGTGGTCGTCGGCATCGCCCCAGGGGAGGCCGCCTGATGAACGCCAAGATCGAGCAGGCCGTGAACGGCCTCTGGGGCTGGTTCACCGACCGTGCGCCGGGCTTCATGCCGGCCTACAAGAAGCACATGTCGGAGTACTACGCTCCGAAGAACTTCAATTTCTGGTACTTCTTCGGCTCGTTGGCGCTGCTGGTGCTTGTCAACCAGATCGTCACCGGCATCTTCCTGACGATGTACTACAAGCCGAGTGCCGCGGAGGCCTTCGGTTCGGTCGAGTACATCATGCGCGACGTCGAGTGGGGCTGGCTGATCCGCTACATGCACAGCACCGGCGCGTCGCTCTTCTTCGTCGTCGTCTACCTGCACATGTTCCGCGCGATGCTCTACGGCTCCTACCAGAAGCCGCGCGAGCTGGTGTGGATCCTCGGCATGCTGATCTTCCTCGTGCTGATGGCCGAGGCCTTCCTGGGTTATGTGCTCCCTTGGGGCCAGATGTCCTACTGGGGTGCGCAGGTGATCATCAACCTGTTCTCCGCCATCCCGGTCATCGGTGCCGACCTGGTCGAGTGGATCCGCGGCGACTTCCTCGTCTCGGACGCCACCCTCAACCGGTTCTTCGCCCTCCACGTCATCGCGCTGCCGCTGGTCATCCTCCTGCTGGTCGTGCTCCACCTCGGCGCCCTGCACGAGGTCGGCTCGAACAACCCGGACGGCGTCGACATCAAGAAGGTCAAGGACAAGGCGACCGGCAAGCCGCTCGACGGCATTCCGTTCCATCCCTACTACACGGTCAAGGACGTCTTCGGCGCCGGCTTCTTCTTGGTGATCGCGGCCTTCATCGTGTTCTACGCTCCGACCTTCGGCGACTTGTTCCTCGAGTTCGACAACTTCAACGAGGCGAACCCGCTGGTCACGCCGGAGCACATCAAGCCGGTGTGGTACTTCACGCCCTACTACGCGATGCTCCGCGCCGTCCCGGGCAAGCTCCTCGGCGTGATCGTGATGGGCGCGGCCGTGATGATCTTCTTCCTGCTGCCGTGGCTCGACCGCAGCAAGGTCCGGTCGATCCGCTACCGCGGCTGGATCAGCAAGCTGATGCTGTCGCTCTTCGCGATCTGCTTCGTGACGCTGGGCTACCTCGGCCTGCAGTCGGGTTCGGAGATCCAGACGCTGATCGCCCGCATCTGCACGGTGTTCTATTTCGGGTTCTTCCTCTCGATGCCGTTCTGGACGGCCATCGACTCGACCAAGCCGGTTCCGGAGCGGGTGACCTCGCATGCTTAAGTCGCGCTTCTTCGCCCTCGTCCTCGCGCTCGTCCCGGCGGTCGGCTTCGCCGCGGGCAAGGTCCAGCTGCAGGACGCGCAGATCGACCTTCAGGACAAGGCTTCGCTCCAGCGGGGTGCGGGCCTGTTCATGAACTACTGCGCGGCGTGCCACTCGCTGCAGTACATGCGGTATTCGCGGTTGGCCGAGGATCTCGAACTGACGCCCGCGCAGGTGGAGTCCTTCCTGATCAAGGGCGACGCGAAGATCGGCGATGTCATGAAGACGGGCATGGCCAAGGGCGACGCCACCGCGTGGTTCGGCAAGGCCCCGCCCGACCTGTCGACCACCGCCCGCGGCAAGATCGGCCAAGAGGACTGGATCTACACCTTCCTCAAGTCGTTCTATGTCGACGAGTCCCGGCCCAAGGGCTGGAACAACACCGTGCTCGCCGGCGCGAGCATGCCGAACGTTCTCTGGGACCTTCAGGGCATCCAGCGCGCCACCTTCGAGCCGAAGGCCGAAGGGGGGCATTGCGCCCTGGCCGAGAAGGACGGCCGGTGCATCACCGGCTTCGTCGTGCAGGAGCACGAGCGCGGCCGCATGACCGAGGCTGAGTACGATCGCGCGATCCTCGATATCACGGCCTTCCTGACCTATGTCGGCGAGCCGGCGCGTCTCCATCGCGAGAGCCTGGGCGTCTGGGTGATCCTCTTCCTGTCGTTCTTCACCTTCATGGCCTGGCTGCTGAAGCGCGAGTACTGGAAGGACGTGCACTAAGGCCTGTCGGCCCCTCCGCGGGGCCGTCGGGGTCAAGGCGGCGGCCCTCTTGCGGCCAGGCGGCCGTTTACGGCACGTTAGGGATTGGTGAGCCGTCGACGCGGGGTCGAGGGCCGCGTCGAAGGGAAGTGCCGATGGCTGCAAGCCCGCGTTTGCGCAACACCCTCACCCTTTTCTCGGCACGCGATTGCGTGCTCTGCCACCGGGTCCGCCTCGTGCTGGCGGCAAAGGGTGTCAATTACGATCTCGTCCCGGTCGACCCGGCCCACCCGCCGGAGGACCTGATCGACCTCAATCCGTACCACTCGGTGCCGACCCTGGTCGAGCGGGAGCTCGTGCTGTACTCGGCGTCCGTCGTGACGGAGTACCTCGACGAGCGCTACCCGCATCCCCCGCTCATGCCGATCGACCCGCTGTCCCGGGCGCGACTGAGGCTGGCGATGCTCCGCCTCGAGCACGAGTGGGTCCCCCACGTGCAGGCCGCCCAGCAGGCGACCACCAAGGCGCAGGGCGACCATGCGCGGAAACAGCTGCGTGACCTCGTCCTTGCCGCCTTGCCGCTGTTCAAGGCCAGCCGGTTCTTCCTCAACCCGGAGATGAGCCTCGCCGATTGCGCGATGGCGCCCATCATCTGGCGCCTACCCGCCCTGGGGGTCGTGCTGCCCAAGGAGGCGAAGCCGATCGAGGACTACGGCATGCGGATCTTCCGCAACCCCGGGTTCCTGCGAAGTCTCACGCCCGAAGAGAAGGCGCTCCGCGAGCTGCCTCCGTGACCGTCCCCGCCCCCCCGATGACCTCGAATCGCCCCTACCTGCTGCGGGCGATCTACGAGTGGATCGTCGACAACGGCCTGACGCCCTATCTCCTCGTCGATGCGCACGCGGAGGGGGTGCAAGTGCCCCCCAGCGCCGTCAAGGACGGTCGCGTTGTCCTGAACATCGCCCCGCGCGCCGTGGCGCAGCTGCAGCTGGGGAATCGCGAGGTCGCCTTCATGGCGCGCTTTGGCGGCGTGGGGCATGCCGTGTCGGTTCCCGTGGCGGCCGTCCTCGCGATCTACGCGCAGGAAACCGGCCAGGGCATGGGGCTGCCGGCCGACGAGGGCGAGGTCGCGCCTCCGCAGGACCCGCCGAGTGGTCCGGGCCCGGGCGACCCTGGCGCCCCCAAGCGCGGCGCCCACCTCCGCGTCATCAAGTAGCTCAGGTCGTCCCCGGGAACCCAAAGACCGTCGGCACCCGGGGCGGTGGCCCCACCACGCCCACCACGTCGCGGCCGACCAGGCTCACGCGCCCGAGGTGCCGCTCGTTCCCGGTGGTGGTGAACTCGAAGTCGAAGTCGCGTCGCCAGCAGAGCCGCCCCTCGGTGTTCCGGGCCAGGCGCTTCCGGACCGGCTGGGCGGTCTGGTCGAGCCATAGCACGCCCGCCTCCTCGCAGGCCCGGC
>JAJTHD010000145.1 GCA_021297925.1 Lysobacteraceae bacterium | reverse complement strand
TTCGACATCGGCCTCGTGGAGATCGGCGGCACGGTCGGCGACATCGAATCGCTGCCCTTCCTCGAAGCCATCCGCCAGATCCGCACAGAGCGCGGCCCGGACAAGGCCATCTTCATGCACCTCACCCTCGTGCCGTACATCGCGGCGGCGGGCGAGCTGAAGACCAAGCCGACCCAGCATTCCGTGAAGGAACTGCGCTCGATCGGTATCCAGCCCGACGTGCTGCTGTGCCGCTCCGAGCAGCCGCTGCCGGACGGCGAGCGCCGCAAGATCGCGCTGTTCACCAACGTGCCGGAAAACGCCGTCATCTCGGCGGTCGATCTCGACAACATCTACAAGATCCCGAGCTGGCTGCACCAGCAGGGCCTCGACCAGATCGTCGTCGAGCGCCTGCGCCTCGAATCGAAGGTGAAGCCGGCTGACCTCGGCGAGTGGAATGCCGTCGTCGACGCGATGGAGCACCCGGTCGATGCCGTCACCGTGGCGATCGTCGGCAAGTACGTCGACCACCAGGACGCCTACAAGTCGCTGGCCGAGGCCCTGAAGCACGGCGGCCTGCGCCAGCGCACCAAGGTCACCCTGAAGTGGCTGGAGTCCGAGCAGGTCGAGAAGGAGGGCACGGGCGTACTCGCCGGCGTCGATGCCATCCTCGTGCCCGGCGGCTTTGGCGATCGCGGTTTCGAGGGCAAGGTGGCCACCGCCAAGCACGCCCGCGAGAACCGGATCCCGTACTTCGGCATCTGCTACGGCATGCAGGCCGCCGTCGTCGACGTGGCCCGCCACAAGGCCGGCCTCGCCGGCGCCAACACCACCGAGAACGACCGCAAGGCCGAGCATCCGGTGATCGGCCTGATCACCGAGTGGCGCACCGCGACCGGCGAGGTCGAGAAGCGCGACGAGCACTCCGACCTCGGCGGCACCATGCGCCTCGGCCTGCAGGAGCAGCGCCTGAAGCCCGGCACGCTGGCGCACAAGCTGTACGGCAAGGACGTGGTCGGCGAGCGCCACCGCCACCGCTACGAGTTCAACAACCGCTACCGCACCCAGCTCGAGGACGCCGGCCTCGTCATCGCCGCCAAGTCGATGGACGACCTGCTGGTCGAGATGGTCGAGCTGCCGCAGTCGGAGCACCCGTGGTTTCTGGCCTGTCAGGCGCACCCGGAGTTCACCTCGACGCCGCGCGACGGCCACCCGCTGTTCGTCGGCTTCATCCGCGCCGCGCGCGAGCACAAGGCCGGCGGCAAGCTGCTGAAGGAAGCCTCCTGATGGACCTTTGCGGATTCAAGGTCGGCCTCGACCAGCCCCTGTTCCTGATCGCCGGCCCCTGCGTCATTGAGTCGATGGCACTGCAGATCGAGGTCGCCGGCCGGCTGAAGGAAATCACCTCCAGCTTGGGCATGCCTTTCATCTTCAAGTCGAGCTTCGACAAGGCGAACCGCACCTCGGGCACAAGCTTCCGCGGCCCGGGCATGGACGAAGGCCTGAAGGTGCTCGCCGAGGTGAAGCGCCAGGTCGGCGTGCCGGTGCTCACCGACGTGCACGAGTACACGCCGATGGACGAGGTCGCCTCGGTCGTCGACGTGCTGCAGACCCCGGCCTTCCTGTGTCGCCAGACCGATTTCATCCAGAAGGTCGCCCGCGCCGGCAAGCCGGTGAACATCAAGAAGGGCCAGTTCCTCTCGCCCTGGGAGATGAAGCACGTCACCGCCAAGGCGCTGGCCACCGGCAACACGCAGATCATGGCCTGCGAGCGCGGCGCCAGCTTCGGCTACAACAACCTCGTCTCCGACATGCGCAGCCTCGCGGTGATGCGCGACACCGGCTGCCCGGTGGTGTTCGACGCCACGCATTCGGTGCAGCAGCCGGGCGGCCTCGACGGCCGCTCCGGTGGCCAGCGCGAGTTCGTGCCGGTGCTGTCGCGCGCCGCCGTGGCCGTGGGCGTGGCCGGCCTGTTCGCCGAAACGCACCCGGACCCGGAAAAAGCCCTCTCGGATGGCCCGAACGCCTGGCCGCTGGGCAAGATGAAGGCGCTGCTGGAGACGCTGGTCGAACTCGATCGCGTCGCCAAGCGCCACCTCGCCGCCGGTGACAGTCTGTGAGCCTGACCGACCACGACCTGCGGTCCCGCATCGCCCGGATCGACGCGTTGCGCAGCCGCTTCGGCCTCGCCGTGGTGCTCTGCGCGCTGGCCGCCGTCGGCCTGGCCGCCTTCGGCCATGCCGCGGTCAAGCCGGGGCGGTTCATCGCCTTCGGCCTGCTGGCGATCGGCGCGGCGCTCGTCGCCGTGCGCCTCCGGTTGGCTTGGACGCGCGTGGGCCTCGCCCGCGCCGCCGCCGCCCGTGCCGCCACCGAGGCGGCCCCGCCCTCTCCCCCAAACTGACCCCGACCGGAACCGTCCCGCGATGTCCACCACCGCCATCACCCGCGTCCACGCCCGCGAAATCCTCGATTCCCGCGGTAACCCCACGCTTGAAGCCGACGTCACGCTGGCCAGCGGCCACACCGGCCGCGCCGCCGTGCCCTCGGGCGCCTCGACCGGCACCAAGGAGGCCGTGGAACTGCGCGACGGCGACAAGAGCCGCTACCTCGGCAAGGGCGTGACCAAGGCCGTGGGCAACGTCAACACGACGATTGCTAGCGCGCTGAAGGACTTCGACGCCGCCGACCAGGCCGGCCTCGACGGCACGCTGATCGCGCTCGACGGCAGCGAGAACAAAGGCACGCTCGGCGCGAACGCGCTGCTGGGCGTCTCGATGGCTGCGGCGCACGCGGTGGCGGCCTCGCGCGGCCTGCCGCTCTGGAAGCACCTCGTCGGCGACCGAACGCCGGTGCTGCCGGTGCCGATGATGAACATCATCAACGGCGGCGCGCATGCCGACAACAACGTCGACATGCAGGAGTTCATGATCCTGCCGGTCGGCTTCGACCGCTTCGCCGAGGCGCTCCGCGCCGGCACCGAGGTCTTCCACGCGCTCAAGGCCGTGCTGAAGGGCCGTGGGCTGTCCACCGCCGTCGGCGACGAGGGCGGCTTCGCGCCCGACCTCAAGTCGAACGAGGAGGCCATCGAGGTGATCCTCGAGGCGATCGGCAAGGCCGGCTACCGCGCCGGGGACGACATCCACCTCGGCCTCGACGTCGCCAGCTCGGAGTTCTTCGAGAACGGCAAGTACAACCTGGTGGGCGAGGGCAAGCGCCTCTCGACCGAGCAGTTCGTCGAGTTCCTCGCCGGCTGGGCGCGCCAGTACCCGATCATCACCATCGAAGACGGCATGTCCGAGCACGACTGGGACGGCTGGGCGCAGCTGACGAAGGCCGTGGGCAGCAAGGTGCAGTTGGTGGGCGACGACCTGTTCGTGACCAACCCGAAGATCCTCAAGCAAGGCATCGACCAGGGCGTGGCCAACGCCATCCTGATCAAGGTGAACCAGATCGGCACGCTGACCGAGACCCTCGAAGCCATCGCCATGGCCGAGGCCGCGAAGTACGCGCAGGTCATCTCGCACCGCTCGGGCGAGACGGAAGACACGACGATTGCCGATATCGCCGTCGCGACGACCGCGACCCAGATCAAGACCGGCTCGCTGTGCCGCAGCGACCGCGTCGCGAAGTACAACCAGCTCCTCCGCATCGAGGAAGCGCTCGGCGCGGGGGCGCGTTACGCCGGGCGCGCGGCTTTCCCGCGCCTCGCCGGCTGAGATCGTCCCGCGTGGCGTCGCTCCGCCGCTGGTGGCCCCACCTCGTCCTCGGCCTGCTGGCCGCGGGCCTGCTGTGGGAGCTCGACCGCGGCGAGGGCGGACGCCGGGAGCTGGCGGCGCTGCAGGCGCGCGTCGAGGCCCAGCGGGCAGAGAACGCGAAGCTCTCCCAGCGCAACGCCGCATTGGCCGCCGACGTCGCCGAGCTGAAGTCCGGCGAGGCCGCGGTCGAGGATCGCGCCCGTGCCGAGCTCGGCATGATCAAGCCCGGCGAGACGTTCTACCGCGTCGTCGATCCGGACGCGCCGGCGCCGCCCGGCGACGCGCGCTGAGCCGCATGGCCTGGGTCGTCGTTCCCGCCGCCGGTCGCGGCACGCGTTTCGGTGGCGAGGTCCCGAAGCAGTACCTCGACCTGTTGGGCCGCCCGGTCATCGAACACACGCTGCGGGCCCTGTTGGCCCATCCTGCGGTCAGCGGGGCGATGGTCGCGCTCTCCCCGGGCGATCCCCGCTGGCCGGGATGGCGGGAGCTGGAGGGCAAGCCGGTGCTCACCTGTCTCGGCGGCGGCGAGCGTGCCGATTCGGTGCTGGCCGGCCTTCGGGCGCTGCCGGACTCGGTGACGGCCGACGACTGGGTGCTGGTCCACGACGCTGCGCGGCCGTGCCTCAAGGCGCTCGACCTGTCCCGGCTGTTCGCCGCGCTCAAGTCGGATCCGGTCGGCGCCCTGCTCGCCGTGCCGGTGCGCGACACGGTCAAGCAGTCCGATGGGGACGGCCGGGTCGCGGCGACGCTGCCGCGCTGCACGCTGTGGCGGGCACAGACGCCGCAGGCGTTCCGCCGCGGCAGCCTCGTGCGCGCCCTCGAGGCCGCCGAGCGCGCCGGCATCGCTGCCACCGATGAAGCGATGGCGATGGAGCGCCTGGGCCTCAAGCCGCTGCTCGTCGAGGGCAGCGACGACAACCTCAAGATCACCACGCCGGCCGACCTCGCGGTGGCCGAATCCATCCTCCGTCGCATGGGCGACGGCCGCGCCTGAGGGGCACGCATGGCGAACTTCCGCATCGGGCAGGGCGTCGATGTCCACGCCTTCGGCCCCGGCGACCACGTCGTCCTCGGCGGCGTGCGCGTCCCGCACTCGCAGGGCATCGTGGCCCATTCGGACGGCGACGTCCTGATCCACGCGATCTGCGACGCCGTGCTGGGCGCGCTGGCGCTCGGCGACATCGGCCGCCATTTCCCGCCGTCCGACCCGCAATGGAAGGGCGCCGATTCGCGACGTTTCCTCATCCACTGCGTCGGCTTGGCCGCCGAGCGCGGCTGGCGCATCGGCAACGTCGACGCCACGGTGATCGGTGAGCGCCCGAAGGTGGGGCCGCATGCCGAGGCCATCCGCGCCACGCTGGCCGCGGACCTTGGCGTCGACGCGGACGCCGTCTCCGTGAAGGCGACGACGACGGAACGGCTCGGGTTCACTGGGCGTGGCGAGGGCCTCGCGGCGATGGCCATCGTTCTTCTGGAACGCGCATGACGTCGATGGCGTTCGGCCCGCCGCTGGTGGCTGCGCGGATCAAGGCGGTGCCCGAGGATTTCGTCGTCGAGGAGATCGCGGCCGAGCCGGCGACCGGGCAGGGCGAGCACCTGCATCTGTGGATCGAGAAGCGCGGGCTCGCGACCACCGACGTGGCGCATCGCCTCGCCCGCTGGGCCGGCGTCGCCCCGGTGGCGGTCGGCCATGCGGGCATGAAGGACAAGCAGGCGGTGACCCGCCAGCGCTTCACCGTCCATCTTCCGGGACGCGAGTCACCGGACATCGTGGGGCTCGAAGGTGACGGCCTGAGCGTCCTCGCGGCCGAACGCCATGCCCGCAAGCTGCCGCGTGGCGGCCTCGCCGGCAACGCGTTCGCGATCACGCTGCGCGACCTGCGCTCTCCCGGAGGCGACGCGCCCGACGAGGCGCTGCGTGCCGCCATCGAGGCGCGCCTGCATGGGGTCGCCGCACGCGGTGTCCCGAACCGCTTCGGCGTCCAGCGCTTCGGTCGCGCGGGCGACAACGTCGACCAGGCCCGCCGCCTGTTCGCCGGCGCGCGTTTCGGCCGGGAGACGCGATCGATGCTGCTCTCGGCGGCGCGATCGCACCTGTTCAACCGAGTGCTGGACCGGCGCATCGCCGACGGGAGCTGGGATCGGGCGATCCCCGGCGAGGTCTGCATGCTGGATGGCCGCCGCAGCATCTTCGGCCCCGAGCCGGCCTCCGCGGCGCTGGACGCGCGGATCGCGGCGTTCGACGCGCACCCGACCGGGCCGCTGTGGGGCCGCGGGGACCTGCGGACAACCAACGACGCCCGCGTCCACGAGGTGGCGGTGGCCGAGGAGGAACCCGGCCTCTGTACCGGGCTGGAGGCCGCGGGACTGGCGCAGGAGCGACGCGCGCTGCGTGTCCGTCCCGCGGACCTCGCCTGGGCGTGGGACGTCCCGGATCGCCTTGTGCTGCGCTTCACCCTGCCGCCCGGCTGCTATGCCACCGCGGTGCTGGCCGTCTTGTGCGGCGAGACGGGGGAGGGGGCGTCCGATGAGTCGCACGACGGGCCTTGACACCGGACGGCCCGGCCGGGCCTAGACTCGGGGGCCCGGCATCGGGCCGGGAAGGAGTCGGCCATGACCCGGATGCTTCTGCTCCTCGCCACCACCATCCTCGCGGCAGGTTGCGCGAGCACCCCGACCAGCGACCCGCGATCCGCCTCGGCGCGGAATGCCGAGTCTTCGGTACGAGATGGGCTCGACTACGCGTACATCGAACGGATGACCCGCATCGCCGAACGCCGCGGGTTCGTGATCCGGTGGGTACATCCGCCGCAGTACCGCGACGGGAAGCGCGCCGAGGGAGGTGCCGCGACGCAGGGCGCGACCCGGGACGGCGACCCGCGCTGAAGGATCAGGCGCCGCGCAGCAGCACCAGCGTCGCGCCGGTGCCGCCCTGCGCGGGCGGGGCCGAACAGAACGCGAGCACGTCGCCGCGGTGGCGGAGCACGCGGTCGACCAGCGCCTTGAGCACCGGCCCCGCCTCCGACCGCAACCCCTTGCCGTGGACGAGGCGGACGCAGGGGAACTGCCGGCGTCGGGCATCGGCGAAGAAGGCCCGCATCGCCGCCTCGGCCTCGTCCACGCGCATGCGGTGCAGGTCCAGTTCGTCCTGCACCGCGTACTCGCCGCGCTTCAGCCGCTTGAGAGTTCGCGGTGGCACCTCGTCGCGGCGGAACTCCAACACCTCGCCCATGGCATGGGCCAACGCGTCGAGCGACTGGGTGCGCATCTCCCGCAGGGCCGCCGCCTCGTCGGCGTCGTGCTGGCGCGTGTCCGGCAGGGGCTTCGGCGCTTCGACGGCCGGTGACTCCGCCTCGATCACGCGGACCGGGCCGATCGCCTCGCGGAACAGCGTGGCGTCGTCCGGCTCGACGGCCGGCATCGCGGGGCGCGCGGGTGGGCTCGCGATGGCCTTGCGGAGGGCGCGGGGAATCTTCATGCCCGGTCAGGCTAGCCGAAGTGGTGCGAGCGGGGCATCGACGCGCCCGCCTTCGTTATCATGGCGAGGTTCCCCACGGAGTTCCCATGCGCGTCCTGGTCAGTAACGACGATGGCGTCGACGCCCCCGGCATCCAGGTCCTCGCCGGGGGGCTGCGCGCCGCTGGGCACGACGTCACGGTAGTCGCGCCGGATCGCGACCGCAGCGGCGCGAGCAACTCGCTCACGCTCGACATGCCGATCCGGGCGAAGCACCTCGACGCGCGCACCGTCAGCGTCGCCGGCACGCCCACCGACTGCGTCCACCTCGCGCTTGCCGGCCTGCTCGACGTGCAGCCCGACATCGTGGTCTCGGGCATCAACAACGCCGCCAACCTCGGCGACGACGTCATCTACTCCGGCACCGTCGCCGCGGCGATGGAGGGGCGCTTCCTCGGCTTGCCGGCCATCGCCGTTTCGCTCGTGACCGTCGACCATCAGGGCCGCCACTTCGAGACCGCCGCGCGCGTCGCCGTCGAACTCATCGCGCGCCTCGTCGCCGATCCGCTGCCGGCCGACACCATCCTCAACGTCAACGTCCCGGACCGTCCCTGGGCGGAGTTGGCCGGCTTCGAGGTCACCCGCCTCGGCCACCGGCATCGTGCCGAGCCGTGCGTGCCGCAGACCGACCCGCGCGGCCGCAAGGTCTGGTGGATCGGCCCCGCGGGCCCGGAGCAGGACGCCGGCCCCGGCACCGATTTCGACGCCCTGCGCCGTGGCTGCGTCTCGATCACGCCGATCCACGTCGACCTGACGCGCTACCAGGCGCTCGAGACCGTCGCCGGTTGGGTCGACGGGCTGGCCGCGGGCCTCGGCCGCGCATGATGGCCAAGCTGACGCTCCAGCCCGAGGCGCGCGGCCTCGGCATGACCGGCCAGCGGGCCCGGGACCGCCTGGTGCAGCGCCTGCGCGAGCAGGGCATCCGCGATGAGCGCGTGCTGCTCGCGATGGGCACGCTGCCGCGCCACCAGTTCATCGACGAGGCGCTCGCGAGCCGCGCCTACGAGGACACGGCGCTGCCCATCGGCCTCGGTCAGACGATCTCGCAGCCTTGGGTCGTCGCCCGCATGACCGAAGCACTCCTCGAGCACGGCCTGCCGCGCCGCGTGCTCGAGATCGGCACCGGCAGCGGGTACCAGGCGGCCGTGCTGGCCACCCTCGGGATCGAGGTCCATACCGTCGAGCGGATCGACGAGCTGCTGCGCACCGCGCGCCGCCGGTTCCGCCAGCTGGGCCTCGACATCCGGTCGCGGCATGACGACGGCCGCCTAGGCTGGCCGGAGCACGCCCCGTTCGACGCCATCATCGTGACCGCGGGCGGCGCGGCGCTGGAACCGGCGCATCTCGCGCAACTCGTCGAGGGCGGCATCCTGGTCGCGCCGGTCGGCGGTGGCAGCGCGCAGCGCCTGCTGCGTCTGCGTCGACATGCCGATGGCGTCTCCCAGGAGGATCTCGGCGCCGTCGTGTTCGTGCCTTTGCTGGCTGGAGTCCAATGATGCGCGTGAGAGGGATCGTCCCGGGGCTGGCGGCCCTCGTCCTGGCGGCCTGCGGGACCACGACCGTGGTGCGCGAGGAAGCCCTGCCCCCGGCCCGGCCGGTGGCGCCCGTCGACCGGCCCGTGCCGCCGCCGTCCGGCCCGACCCATCGGGTCCAGCCCGGCGACACGCTCTACGGGATCGCCTTCCGCAACGACCTCGACTGGCGCGCGGTCGCCGCGTGGAACGGCATCGACGCGCCCTACACGATCCGACCCGGGGAGGTGCTGCGCCTGACTCCGCCGGATGCGGCGGCGTCCCCGGGCGTCGCCTCGGCTCCGGCGCCGCGGCCCGTGGCCGTGCCCGTGCCCGTGCCGCCCCCGATGCCGCGTGGCCCGGCCGGTGCCGGCGGCCCG
>JAJTHD010000176.1 GCA_021297925.1 Lysobacteraceae bacterium | reverse complement strand
GGCCGTCTTCAGCTCCGAGGTGATGAACGACGCGACCAGCACGCCGAAGGGGATGTCCTGCGGCGAAGCGAAGCCCTGCGTGTGCCCGGACAGATTGGCGAAGGTGAGCAGGTCGGTGTCGCGGATCTGCGCCAGCATGAAGGCGCGGAAGGGCTCGGTGCTGGCGGTCCATGCTGCTTGGAAGGGCAGGTCGCCGTTGAGGTAGGGCGCGAGGCCGTTGGCCCAGGCCTGCTCGGCCACCGGCATCATCACCATCATCGTCAGGAACAGCGCCAGCCCGACGAGGATCTGGTTCGAGGGCGTCTGGCCCGTGCCCAGCGCCATCCGCAGCAGGGCCATGACGACGATGATGCGGGTGAAGGCCGTGCAGGCCAGCAACAGGCTGGGCAGCAGCGTGAGCGCCGTCATCGACAGCAGGACGGCCAGCGAGACGCTGACGTCCTCGCCGCCGACGTTGGCGACGGTCACCTCGGGGAGGCCGGTGGGCTGGGGACCGCCCCCGGGCGCGGCCAGCGCGAAGGCCGGCAGGAGCAGGGCGGCGACCAGCGCGATCCAGCGCAGCGATCGCAGCGCGGGACGCGGGAGAAAGCGGAGGAAGGCGAAGGTCGGCACGACGGGCATCCGGCGGGGATGCCACCGCCGTGCAAGCCGCGTGCCACGTCACGCCGAATCGCGGGCCCTCAGGCGCGCCAGCAGGTCGGCGAAGCCCGCCTGCGCGGGCCCGTCGAGCAGGGGCTCGGACAGGGTGTGCAGCAGCGTGACGTTGTGGGCCGTGACCCCGAGCAGCAGCTGCTGGCCGCCGACGTCGACCAGCACCACCCGCTCGCGCGGGCCGACCGCGAGGCTGGTGACCACGCGCAGGCCCTGCAAGGGCCGCAGGCCGGTGCCGGGCAGGCGCTTCACGAGCCACGCGAGACCGAGGATCAGCGCGATGACGACGGCGAGCGCGGCGAGCGTGCCGCCGAGGCCGGTGCCCGCGGGCAGCGCCTGCCCGGCGCGGACGGCCTCGTGGGCCACCGGGGCGACGGCCGAGGGGATCGGGGCGGCGGCGATCAGGGCGGTCAGCATGGCGGAGGCCTTCAGCGCAGACGCTTGATGCGTTCGCTGGGGCTGACGACTTCGGTGAGCCGGACGCCGAAGCGCTCGTTGACGACGACCACCTCGCCCTGCGCCACCAGCGTGCCATTGACGTAGACGTCCAGCGGCTCGCCGGCCATGCGCTCGAGCTCCACGACCGAGCCCTGGTTGAGCTGCAGCAGGTTGCGGATCGGGATGCGGGCGCGGCCGACCTCGAGGGTGAGCGTCACCGGGACGTCGAGGATCAGGTCGAGGTTCACGTCGGTGCCGCCCGGCGCCGCGGCCGGCGCGGGGCTGGGCGCGAGGTCGCCCCACATGGCGAGGTCGGCGGCGTCTTTCTCGGTGCTCATCGGGGCAGTCCTTCAGTTCGCCTTCGGCTTGGGCGCGGGCGGGGTGATGCGGGTGATCTTCACGGCGTTCTTGCCTGCATGCAGGCCGAACTCGCCTTCGAACAGCGGGATGTTCTCGACGGTGACCGGGATGCGCTTGGGGATCTCGATCGACAGCACGTCGCCGATCTTCATCGCCACCAGCTGGCGCACGCTGAGAGTGCGGGTGGCCAGCACGCCGGCCACCTCCACCTCGGCGAGGTTCAGGCCCTCGCGCACCTGGATCGGGAAATTCTCGTCCTTCTCGGAGCGGTCGGAGGCGATGCCGGCGTCCAGCAGTTCGCGCAGCGGTTCCAGCATCGAGTAAGGCAGGGTGACGTGCATCTCGCCGCCGCCGCCCTCGAGCTCGACGTGGAACTTGCTGACCACCACGTACTCGCGCGGGCTGACGATGCTGGCGAAGTGCGGGTTGACCTCGGAATTCACGTATTCGAACTCGAACGACATGACCGGGGACCAGGCCTCGGTCAGGTCGGCGAAGGCCTGCTTGAGCATCAGCTGGATCACGCGCATCTCGGTGGGCGTGAACTCGCGGCCTTCGATCTTTGCGGGGAAGCGGCCGGCGCCGCCGAAGAAGTTGTCGAGCACCGCGAACACCAGCGTCGGCTCGAACACGACCAGGCCGGTGCCGCGCAGCGGCTTCATCTTGATCAGGTTGAGGTTCGTCGGCACGTAGAGCGTGTGCAGGTAGTCGGCGAACTTCATCAGCTCGACACCGCGCACCGAGAGATCGGCGGAGCGGCGCAGCAGGTTGAACAGCCCGACGCGCCACATGCGGGCGAAACGCTCGTTGACCATCTCGAGCGTCGGCATCTTGCCGCGGACGATGCGGTCCTGCGTGGCGAAGTCGTACGTGCGCGCCTCTCCCGCGGGCAGCACGGGCTCGGTGTCCACGGCGCCCGAATCCACGCCGTGGAGCAGGGCATCGATCTCGTCCTGGGACAGCAAGTCGCTCATCGGCGCGGCGTCACTGGGTTACGAAGCTGGTGAACAGCACGGACGACGCGGTTCCGTCCTTGCCGGTCTCGCCCTTGAGCACCCTGTTCACCTCGGCCAGGGCCTTGCCCTGGAGCGCGATCATGGCGTCCGGCTTGGCGAGTTCATCGGCGGTGGTCTGCCGCAGCATGGCGAGCAGGGCGCTCTGGATCGCCGGAAGGTGGGACTCGACCGCCTTCTTGCCAACTTCGCCCCGGGTGCCGATCTGGACCTTCACCTGAAGGAAAGCGGGGCCGCCGGGCGGCAGGTTCGCGATCAGCGGTTCCTTGATCTCGACGTAGACCGTCTCGGCGGCGGGCTCCCCGCCTTCGCCTTGCTCGTCCCCGTCCTCGGCGGCGGCCTGCCCGCCTTCCTCGGTCGGCGCGGCGGCCGGCTTGGGCATCAGGAAGTACATCAGGCCCCCCGCCAGGACCGCCGACACCACCGCGGCGCCCACGATCGGAACGATCGGGAGCTTCGGCTTCGCCTCCCCTGCGGGCGCGGCAGGAGCGGCGGGTGCGGCGGGCTTCTTGTCGGCCATGGAGCGGGTTCCTTCGAGGTCGGTCGTGGGGTGCAAGCGGCATGCCGGCCGTCGCCGGTCGGGCGCCGCCGGAATGCCGGCGCCGCCTAGTAGGCGACGAATCGGCCAGGGGTTCAATCGCTGGGATTTGTGGATTACTGACAATCGTGCCGCCGAAAGCCGTCACCATGTGCCGGCCCCTTTTCCCGAAGGGGCGGACGGACGCCCACCCGGCGCATGCCGCGGCGACGGACAGCCCCCTGGCCTGTTCCTTGCCCCGGTCGGTCCCGCGGCGCGCGCGCCGGGGACAGCGTCCTCCCCGCACCCGGTCCGCGGCCCCCGCCGCGCCGGGTGTTCCTTTCCCGAGGCCCCCACGTCTTCCCCTCCCGGGGCGGGCGTTGAGACACTCCGCCCATGCCCTCCCGACCGCCGGCTGCCCGCCTTCGCCTGCCCGTCCCGATGCCGGCGCCCCGGAGGCTCCGTTGAACCCCCTCGCCCCCGGCCTCCGCATCGCGCTGGTCGAGGACGACCGCCTCGAGGGCGAGCGCATTGTCGAGGCGCTGCGCCGCCAAGGGCACGACATCGAGTGGTACGAAGGCGGCTTGGCTTTCATGGGCGAGGTCCGCGAAGGTCGGCACGACCTCTTCCTGCTCGACTGGGCCCTGCCGGACGCCGAGGGCGTCGCCCTGGTCGGCTGGCTCCACCGCACCGTGGGCCGACGCGCCCCGATCATCATCTTCAGCCGCTTCGACGACGACGAGCGCGTGGTCGAGGCCCTGGCCGCCGGCGCCGACGACTACATCATCAAGCCGACGTCGCCGACCGTGCTGGCCGCCCGCATCGCCGCGGTCATGCGGCGCGCGCAGCCGGCGCCCCAGCAGGTGCTGCGCGTCGAGGCCGGGGCTTTCGCGCTGGACGGGGCCAGCCGCGAAATCCTCCGGGACGGCCAGCGCATCGAGCTGCAGCCGAAGGAATTCGACCTGGCGTGGTACCTGTTCCAGCACCGCGACCGCCTGATCCGGCGCGAGGAACTGGTCGCCGCGGTCTGGGGCCGCGACCTGCCCGGGTCGACGCGGACGCTGGACACCCACCTCTACACGCTGCGGCGGAAGCTCTCCTTCAACGAGCACGGATTCCGGCTGAGCAACGTGTACCGCGAGGGCTACCGCCTCGAGCAGTCGCCGGCCGGCGCCGACGACGAGGACTGACCGGGCTCAGCCCGCGGCCGCCTCAACCTCGAGGGGCAGTTCGATGCGGAACTCGGCGCCGCCCTCGGGGCGGTCGTCCACGAAGACCAGGCCGCGGTGGCGGGCCACCACGCTCATCACCATCGCCAAGCCGAGGCCGACGGAGCGCCCCCCGCCGACCTTGCCGGCCTGCGGGCCGAAGCGCTGGAAGATCTGGCTGCGGCGCGCCGGTGCGATGCCCGGCCCCTCGTCGCGGACGATGATCGCCATCGACGCGCCGCGACGCTCCAGCCGCACCTCGATGCGACCACCCGTCGCCGTCACCTTGACCGCGTTGGTCAGGAGATTCTCGACGGCGCGGCGGAGCAGGGCCGCGTCGCCGGTCACCCAGCCGTCCTCGCCGCCCTCGACCGCGACGTCGAGCTTCAGCGACTTGACGACCGCCTCGGGGGCGCAGGTCTCGATGGCCTCGAGCACCACGTCGGCGAGCAGCACCGGGTCGTTGCGGGTGAAGGCCTCCGGCGAGGCGGAGCGCACGAAGTCGAGGTAGGTGGTGGCCATCTGCACCAGACGGCGCGACAGGCGCTCGGCCGTGTGCAGGATCTGCCGCGTCTGCGGCGCGAGGCCGGGGTCCTGCTGCGCACCCTCGCAGAGATCGATGAGGGCATGGGCCGGCGCGCGGAGGTCGTGCGACAGGAAATCGATGGCGGCCTGGCGCTCGGCCTGCTCGACGACAAGGCTGGAGACCTCGGTGACGCAGACCAGGGTGTCGTGCTGGTCGCGTCCGCGGCCGGTGGGGAGCGGCTCGACCGCCACGATCACGTCGCGGTCGCCGGCGCGGGCGAGCAGGCGCGCGCTGCCGGTACCGACGTACCGCGACAGTTCGCCGGGCAAGGCGAGCCTCACCGCCGCCAGCCAGTCGCGCAGGGTGCCGGTCGGCGCGTCGGGATCGCTGCGCCAGGCCAGGGCCTGCGCGTTGCAGAGCCGGACCCGCTGCTGGCCGTCGACGACGACGATCGCCGCGGGCTGCACATCGATCAGGCGATGCACGTATTCGCGCTGCTGGCGGATGCTGGCGATGGCCTCGCGCACCGCGAGCAGGGCCTGCTCGACGTCGAATCGGCCGGTGGCCGCCGCGCTGGGCGCGGCCTCGCGGCGGAGGACGGCGATCTCCGCCGCGAGCTGGGCGGCGGCGCGCGAGTAGCGTTGGCTCAGCTCGATGCCGAGCTGCATCGGCAGCGCGACGAAGAGCGCGACGGGCGGCAGCCAGAACAGGGCGAAGCAGGCCGACACGTAGGCGATGCCGATGGCGGCCATGGCCACGATCGCCGCGGGCAGCACGCGATGCTGTCGGACCCGGGCGAGCAGCGCCGCGAAGGCGAGCAGCAGGCCACCGACCACCGCGGCGGCGCCCCAGGGCGGCAGGGACCGGAAAACGCGGCCGGTCATGAGGGCGGCGGCGGCCTGCGCCTCGAACTCGTCGACCGTCAGGCCTTCCGAGGCCCAGGGCGACACCGAGGTGGTCAGGTTGATCTGGTGGTCCTGCTCGGCCTGGCCGATGATCACGATGCGGTCGCGCCAGACGTCCGGGTGCACGGTGCCGTCGAGCACGTCGGCGGCGCGGACCGTGCGGATCGTCCCGGCGCCGCCGAAGAACGCGATCGGGTAGAAATCCTCCTCGACCGTCGGCGAGTCCATGGCCGCCTGCAGCGCCGCGCGGCGCGGCTCGGGCAGCAGGTCGCCGGCCTCCTGCAGCACCGCCATCGCGAAGCTGCTGCGCAGGGCTCCGGCGAGCGGCGCGGCGTAGAACGCGCCCCGGACGACGTTGTCGTCGCCGACGCCGATCAGCTGCAGGCCGATGGTGTGGAACCCCGCCTGTTCGGTTTCGACGAACGCCCGCTCGGCGCTGCGGTTCGGCTCGTCGATGGTGAAGGCCTTGCCCACGGTGCGGCCGTGCTCGGCCAAAGCCTCGCGGAGGACCGGCAGCCCGTCGCGGTCGCGCGGATCGCGCGGGTCGAAGGCGATGTAAGCGCCGATGACGCGCGGCTTCACCTGGTTCAGGCGGTGCACGAGGCGGGCCAGGGCCAAGGGCCGGCGCTCGATGAACTCCGGGTAGCGGCGCTCGGACTCGCCGTCGATGCTGACCAGCAGGATCTCGGGCGGCGGCGTGGCCTGCTGCAGGCGCATCAGCTGGTCGTAGGCCCGGGTGTCGAACGGCGACAGCACGTCGAGGCCGACGAGCAGGGCCACCAGAAGTGGCAGGACGACGGCTTGGTAGGGATTCCGGCGCATGGCCCCGCCGGATCAGGGTGTAGGCGGCGGCGGACCGAGCGCCTCGAGCGCGACGGCCAGCATCGAACGCAACCCGGCCTCGAGCGCCGATTCGTCGAGCAGGAACTGCGGTGAATGGTTCATCGGCGCGCGGCGCGGATCGATGCCGGGCCCGGTGCTGCCGACGAACCAGAAGAAGGTCGGCGCCACCGTGCTGAACTGCGAGAAGTCCTCGCCGATGGTCAGCAGCGGCATCTCGACGACCCGGTCCCCGCCGAGCGCGGCGCGCAGGGCCGCGCCGCCGCGCTGCGTGCGCTCGAAGGCGTTCGCGGTCAGCGGCGCGTTCATGTTGACCGTGAGTTCGGCGCTGCCGCCGGCCGCCTCGGCGATGGCCTTGGCGGTGCGTTCGAGGCGGGCGATGACGTCGCGGCGGACCTCGGCGTCGAAGGCGCGCAGCGTCCCGGTCATCACGGCCTCGTCGGGGATGATGTTGAAGCGCACGCCGGCCTGGACCTGGCCCGTGGACAGCACCACCGGCGAGCGCACGGTGTCGACCTGGCGGGCGACGATGGCCTGCATCGCCAGCTGCACCTGCGCCGCGATCGTGATCGGATCGACGCCGTCCCACGGGCGGGCGCCGTGCGTCTGCCGGCCGCGGACCACGAGGCGCCACTCGTCGACGGAGGCCATCGTCGGGCCGCCGCGGAAGCCCACGCTGCCGGCCGGCAGCGCCGACCAGACGTGCAGGCCGAAGATCGCCTCGGGGCGGAAGTCGCGGAACAGGCCGTCGTCGATCATCGCCTTGGCGCCGACGATCTGTCCGGGCACCGGCGGGCCCTCCTCGGCGGGCTGGAAGATCACCATCACCTCGCCGGCGAGCTCGCCTTTGAGGGCGACCAGGGCCTCGGCCGCGGCCATCAGGATGGCGACGTGCGCGTCGTGGCCGCAGGCGTGCATGACGCCCACCTCCTGGCTGCGGTAGGTGGTGCGCACGGTGGAAGCGAAGGGCAGGCCGGTGGCCTCGGTGACCGGCAGCGCGTCCATGTCGGCGCGGAGCGCGATCCGGGGCCCCGGCCGAGCGCCGCGTATGACGGCGGCGACGCCCGTGCCGCCGATGCCGGTCCGCACCTCGAGCCCGAGGCCGCGCAGGTGTCCGGCGACCTTGGCCGCCGTGCGCACCTCGAGCGTGCCCAGCTCCGGATGCTGGTGGATGTCGCGGCGCCACGCGGTCATCTCGGGCAGGACGCCGGCGATGGCGGCATCGACGCGGGCCGGATCGGGCGCGGCGCAGGCCACCGCCGGCAGCAGGGCGAGCGCGACGGCGAGCGGCAGCAACAGGGCGTGGGCGGCGACAGGCAGGCGCATGGCGGAGGCTCGACGCATCAACGGAGCCGCGAGCATACGCAGGATCGGCGCCACCATCGGACCCCCTCACGCCGGGGCCGGCAGCACCGCGTGGCCCGCGCAGGCGTGGAGGCGGTCGCCGGGGGCCGCCAGGACGCGCCCCCGGCCGGTGAAGGCGCTGAAGGCGGGCAGCACGAGTTGGCGCGCACGGGCACGCCACCAGAAGGCCGGCAGGCGCCCCAGCCCCGGCACGGCGACGGCCGGGTGGATGTGGCCGGAGACGCTCGGGCGATCGGGCGGGGCGTGCTCGGGCTCGTGGCACAGGGCGATGCCGCGCTCGGCCGTGCCCTCGTCCCGCAGCACCAGCCCCAGCGCGTCGGCGCCGGTTGGCAGCGCGCGATCGTGGTTGCCGACGATGGCCTCGATGCGCAACGTGGCGTGCTGCGCGCGGAAGGCCGCCCAGTCCTCGCGCCAGCCGGCGTCGTCGTGCAGGGCACCGTGCAGCACGTCGCCCAGGATCACGAGCCGCGCGACGCGGGTACGGGCCAGCAGGGCGGCAAGGCGCGCGAGGTCGCCGGCGGTGCCCCCGCGCGGCACCGGCAGGCCGGCGCGGCGGAAGACCGCGCCCTTGCCGAGGTGCAGGTCGGCGATCAACAGGGCGTCCGCCACCGGCCAGTGCAGGGCGCGGCCGCCGTACATCGCGAAGGCCTCGTCGCCAATCTCGAAGGCGCGCGGCATGCCGACCTCGAAGGCCGCGGGCTCAATCGCCATGCGCGTCCTCGAGCAGGGCGGCCGCGCGTTCGACGCGGGCCTTCCAGTCCTCGGTACTGAGGGTGCCGCGCTGCTGCTCCGCCCACAGCGGGAACGCGAGCGGGGTGAGCGTGGGCGGCGTCGCCAGCACCAGCCCGGCACGCGCGGCCGCGTCGAGCGTCGCGCGCAGGCGGGTGGCATCGAGCTGCGCCTCGAAGACCTCGGCCTCGGCCTGCGCCAGCAGCAGGTGGCCGGGGTCGTGCTGGCGCAGCACGTCGAACAGCAGGCTGCTGCTGGCCTGCAGCGACCTCAGGCTGCGCGGCGCGCGGCCCGGCAGCGAGGGCGGCAGCAGGCCGGCGATGCGCGCGACCTCGCGGAACTGCCGGCGCGCGAGTTCGGACAGGTTGAGGCTGGCGGCGAGGTCGTCCTGCAGGCCCTCGGGCGAGAGCGCCCGCCGCAGCATGGCCGCGTCGAGGCCCAGCGCCGCGAAGCCGCGCTTCGTGTGCGGGGCCAGCACGAAGCCGTAGTCGTTGGCGGCGAGGGTGAACGTGTTCGGCGCGAGGCGCCCGAGGCGCAGCGCGACGAGGGCGGCGAGGCCCTCGTGCACGTGGCGCCCGGCGAAGGGGTAGACGAACAGCCGCGGCCCATCGCGGGTGGCGATGACTTCAGCGAGCAAGCGGCCCGGTGCGGGCAGGGCCGAGAGGCGCGACTGCAGCGCCCGCAGCGGCGCGCTGGCCGCGCGCTCCGGCCCCTCGCCACCTTCGCCCCCCTGCCCCGCCAGCTCGGCCTGCACGGCCTCGCCCAGCGTGGCCGACAGCGGCAGGGTGCCGCCCGCCCAGCGCGGCACGTTGCCGGCCTTGGTCTTCGCGATCCGCACATAGGCCGTCATGTCGCGCAGCTGTACGAGCTCGAGCGCGCGGCCGGCGAACTGGAAGACCTCGCCGGGGTTCAGGCGGCCGAGGAAGCTCTCTTCGACGCTGCCAAGCCGCCCGCCCTTGAGCAGCTGCACGGTGAGGTGGCCGTCCCCGGTGATGGTGCCGATCGAGAGCCGATGCCGGAGCTGCTGGCGGCGATCGGTGACGACGAGGCGACCCGACGCGTCACGCTCGACGCGGCGGTACTCGGGGTAATGCTGCAGCGCTTCGCCGCCGCGCTCGACGAAGGCGAGCACGGCCGTCCACGCGCTGTCGGCGAGTCCGGCGAAGGCGTGCGTGCCGCGCACCTCGGCCAGCAGTGCGTCGGCGTCGGTCGGGCCGGCCACCGCGCAGCTGACGACGTGCTGGGCCAGCACGTCGAGGCAGAGCCGCGGTGGCAGCCGCGGCTCGAGCCGGCCGTCGGCGAGCGCGCGTCGCAGCGCGGCGTATTCGACGATCTCCAGCGCGTGCGAGGGCACGGCGACCACGCGGCTGGGCTCGCCGGGGCGATGCCCGCTGCGTCCGGCGCGCTGCACGAGGCGGGCGACGCCCTTCGGGCTGCCGACCTGCAGCACCTGCGCGACATCGGGAAAGTCGACGCCGAGGTCGAGGCTGGACGTGGCCACCACGCAGCGCAGGCGCCCCGCCCGCAGCCCGTCCTCCGCGGCGCGGCGCAGGTTGGCGTCCAGCGAGCCATGGTGCAAGGCGAGCGTCGACGGGTCTTCGGGCCACACGGCGGCCAGCGCCTGGTGCCAGAGCTCGGCCTGCGCGCGGGTGTTGGTGAACAGCAGCGAGGACGGCGCGGCGAGGATCGCCTGCAGCACGCGCGGCAGCTGCTTCAGGCCAAGGTGGCCGGCGAAGGGGAAGCGCTCGCCGGTGGCCGGCAGCAGGGTGGCGAGTTCGATCGGCTTGGGGCGCGGGTCGACGATGCGAACGGCGTCGGGATGCGGACGCCGCGGATCGCGCGGGTCCGGGCAGAGCGCCGCCAGCGCTTCGTCGGGGTTGCCGACCGTGGCCGAGACGCCCCAGACGCGCAGGCCGGGGTTCAGCGCCCGCAGCCGGGCGATGGCGAGCTGCAGCAGCACGCCGCGCTTGCTGCCGAGCAGTTCGTGCCACTCGTCGACGACGAGCCAGCGCAGGCGCGAGAGCGCTTCGGCGGTGTCGCCATGGCTGAGCAGGCCGCTCAGGGATTCCGGCGTGCTGACCAGCCACGCATCGGCGCCGCGCCGGGCCCGCGCGCGTTCGGCGCTGCCCGCGTCGCCGCTGCGCAGGCCCACGCGCAGCGGCGCGGGCTTGCCGGCCCGTGCGCCCGCCGACGCCGGGATCGCCTGCATCGCGCCGCAGCCCTCGGCCACGGCCTGCAAGGCCCGACGGGTGTCCTCGGCCAAGGCCTTGAGCGGCGTGATCCAGAGCAGCTGCGGGGCCGTCGGCGCGTCGGCCAGCGCCCCACGCAAAGGCCCACCGGCGACGGCCAGCGTCTTGCCGCGGCCGGTGGGCGCGTTCACCAGCCCGCTGCGGCCCTCGGCCTGCGCGGTCCAGGCCTCGCGCTGGAACGCCGCGGGCGCGAAGCCGCGCGCCGCGAACCAGCCCTCCAGCGCCTCAGGCGTCGCCATCGATCATCGCCTTCAGCGTGGCCAGCACATCGGCCTCGTGCGCGGCCTTGTCGCGCCGCCAGCGCAGGATGCGCGGGAAACGCACCGCGACGCCGCTCTTGTGGCGCGGCGAGGCCTGCACGCCCTCGAAGCCGATCTCGAACACCAGCTGCGGCTCGACCGCGCGCACCGGGCCGAAACGTTCGCGCGTGTGCGCTCGGATCCAGCGGTCGAGTTCGAGGAACTCCGCGTCGGTGAGGCCCGAGTAGGCCTTCGCAACCGGCACCAGCGCCTCGCCGTCCCAGAGCGCGAAGGTGCCGTCGGTGTGCAGGGTCGAGCGTCGCCCATGCCCGGCCTGCGCATAGAGCAGCACGGCATCGACGCTGCGCGGGTCGAGCTTCCACTTCCACGTCTCGCCACGGCGCCGACCGGCGCGATACGCGCCGGCGCGATGCTTGAGCATCAGGCCCTCGGCCTGGTGCTGGCGCGCCGCCGCCCGCAAGGCCGCGGCCGCCGCCCAATCGGCCGGCGAGAGCACCGGCGAGAGGCCGATCGCGTCGAGGGACATCGCGTCCACCCGTGCCTCGAGGCGCGCGCGACGCTGGCGCAGCGGCGCGTCGCGGCGATCGACGCCCTCGTCCTCGAGAAGATCGAAGGCGAGGAAGCGCACCGGAGCCTCGGCAAGCACCTTGGGCCCGGGGCGCTTGCGCTGGATGCGGGTATGCAGCACGGCGAAGGGCAAGGGTGCGCCATCGCGCCAGGCCAGCAGCTCGCCATCCAGAACGGTGCCGTCGGGCAGCGCCATCGCTGCGCCCTCCACGTCGGGAAACCGGCCATCGAGGCGCTCTTCGCCCCGCGACCACAGCACCACGCGGCCGGCACGGCGGATCAGCTGCGCGCGGATGCCGTCCCACTTCCATTCCAACTGCCAGTCGTCGATCGGGCCCAGCGCGCCGGGATCACCGTCAAGCGGCGACGAGAACTGGAAGGGATACGGCCGCGCCGCACGCTCGGCGGCCTGGGCCGGATCGTTGGCCGGGTCGCCGGCGGCCCCCTCGTCGCCCAGCGGCGCGACCAGCACGCTCCAGGCCTGTGGCGTCGGTGCGATGCCGCCGACGAGCCGCTCCGCCATCGTCGCCACCGGCACCTGCGCCAGCTCCGCGAGCGCCTGCTGCAGGAGGCCACCGGAGACGCCCACGCGCAGCGCGCCGGTCAGCAGCTTGGTGAACACGAAGCGCGCGCTGCCGCGCCAGCGGCGCCAGCCGTCGACCACCGCGGCGCGACGCGTGGCCTCGTCGCGGCCCGCCACCGCGCGGAGGCGGGCGATCTCCTCGGCGAGGCCGGGCGCATCGCCGTCCGACGCCTCCCCAGCGCGCTCGGGCAGCAGCAGCGCGATCGTCTCGGCGAGGTCGCCGACATGGGCGTAGCTGTCCTCGATCAGCCATTCGGGATGGCCGCTCTCCTCGCACAACCAGCGCCGCAACTCGCCACTCGCGGCGATCTTTCCGGCCTTGGCGCCACCGATCTTTCCGCCAGCCAACAGGTGCACGGCCCACGCGGCATCCGCCGCCGGCATCGCACGCAAGCCGCGGACGAGGGCCGCGCGCTTGTCGGTCAGCGCGGTGCTCGCATCGATTGCGTCGTAGAGGGCGGCGAAGGCGAGCATCAGTTTTCGCCGCCAAGCTCGGTCTTCAGCGCCGCCGCGTCGAGGCCCTCGTCGCGCAGCACGCGCACCAGCGCCTCGGTGTTGCCGTGCGTGGCCAGCACGCGGCGTGCGCCGGTTGCGCGGCAGGTGCGCAGCAGCGAGTCCCAGTCGGCGTGGTCGCTGACCACGAAGCCGCGATCGACGCCGCGCCGGCGGCGGTTGCCGCGCAGCTGCATCCAGCCCGAGGCGAAACCGACGCTCACCGCCTTGAACCGACGCATCCACGGCGAGCCGACGGCCGAGGGCGGCGCCAGCACCAGCGCGCCGGCCAGGTCCTTGCCACGGGCCTCCTCCGACAGCGGACGCGTGGGCGGCAGCACCACGCCCGCGTCGCGGTAGATCGCCACGCCCGGCCCCATCGCGCCATGCAGCAGCACCTCGCGGTTGAGCCCCCCCGGCAAACGCGCCAGTTCGGCAAGGATCCGCTGCGCCTTGCCGAGCGCGTAACACAGCAGCAGCGCCGCTTCGCCGCGCGCGGCGGAAGCGTCCCACCAGGCGCGGATCTCGGCCGCGACCTCGCTGGCCGGCCGCCAGCGGTAGACCGGCAGGCCGAACGTGGCCTCGGTGATGAACACATCGCAGGGCACGACCTCGAAGGGCGCGCAGGTCGGGTCCTCGTCGCGCTTGTAGTCGCCGCTGACCACCCAGACGCGTCCATCGACTTCGATGCGGACCTGCGCCGAGCCCAGCACGTGGCCGGCCGGATGCAGGGAAACCCGCGCGTCGCCCAGCCGGAACGGCGTGCCATAGCCGTGGCCCTGCAGCGCCTGGTTCGTCCCGAGCCGCCAACGCAGCAGGCCGAGACCGGGCTCGGCGGCGTGCACCACGCCCATGCCCGGGCGCGCGTGGTCGGCATGCCCGTGCGTCACCACGGCACGCGGCACCGGACGCCACGGATCGACGTGGAAATCGCCGGCGCGGCAGTACAGGCCTTCGGGAGTGAGTTCGAGAAGCTCGGGCATGGCGGAAGCCTGGGGCGTCCGCCATCAAGCCAGCGGCAAGGCCGCCCTCACTCGTAGCGCAACGCCTCGATCGGGTCGAGCCCCGCGGCCTTCGAGGCCGGCATGATGCCGAAGATGACGCCCACAAGCGCCGAGAATCCCGCCGCCGCGGCGATCACCCAGACCGGCACCGAGGCCGGTGGGAAGCCCGGGATCATCGAGGCGATGCCGACGCCCGCCGCAATGCCGAGCACGATGCCGATGATCCCACCGAGCAGAGCCAGCATCGCGGCCTCGAGCAGGAACTGCACGAGGATGTCGCGGCGCGTGGCGCCCAGGGCCTTGAGGATGCCGATCTCGCGGGTCCGCTCGGTCACCGACACCAGCATGATGTTCATGATGCCGATGCCGCCGACGAGCAAGCTGATGCCGACCACGCCGCCCACCACCAGCGTGGCCGTGCCGGCGATCTTGTCGAACTGCGCCACGAAGGCGTCGGCCGCTTCAACTTTGAACGTGTTGCACTCGCCGGCCGG
>JAJTHD010000111.1 GCA_021297925.1 Lysobacteraceae bacterium | reverse complement strand
GCCGTCAGCGGCGCCACGATGCCCTGCCCCGCGTCCGGCCAACCGCTGGCCGGGCAGGACGCCGCATCCGGCGGACGCGCGACGGCCTATGTCGACCATGGCGACGGCACCGTCACGGACACCGTCACGGGGTTGATGTGGGCCAAAGCCCCCATCGACGCCGTGGCCTTTGCGGACACCGGCGCGACCGCGAAAGCGAGCCGGCTGGCCGGCCACGACGACTGGCGCGTGCCCAGCCTGCGCGAGCTCTACTCGCTGGTCGACTTTCGGGGCGGCTTCACCGGCGACCCCGCCACGTCACGGCCTTACATCGACACCCGCGCCTTCACCTTCGCCTACGGCGCCGGCACCGGCCTGGGGGATGCCGCGCACGGACGACGGCCGATCGACGTGCAGGAATGGAGCTCGACCCGCTACGTGGCCCTGACGATGGGCCGCTACGACACGGTGTTCGGCGTGAACTTCGCCGACGGGCGGATCAAGGGCTACCCGGTGATGGACCCTGCCAACCGGATGCAGACGCCGCACCGCCTGGCGCTGCGCCTCGTCCGCGGGCCGACGTACGGCACCAATGACTTCCATGCCGGCGGCGAGGTCGTCGAGGACCGCGCGACCGGACTGACGTGGCAGCGCGGCGACAGCCGCACGCCCATCCCGTGGGCCGAGGCCCTCGCCACCTGCGACCGGCTCGTGCTCGGCGGCCACGACGACTGGCGCCTGCCCACCGCCAAGGAACTGCAGTCGGTCATCGACACCACGCGCGTGCCGGCGCTCGACCCGGTGTTCGACCTGTCCGATCCGGCGGCCTACCTGTGGACCTCGACCACCCACCTCGAGAGCCCGCCCCCGGCGGCGGAGACGGCGCCCTTCCATGCGCGGGGCGAGCTGGCCGTCTACTTCGCCGTGGGGCCGGCCCTCGGCAAGGTCGAATCACCGCCCGGTTCGGGGCGACGCGTGTGGATGGACGTCCATGGCGCCGGTGCGCAGCGCAGCGACCCGAAGACCGCAACGCCGGGCCAGTGGCCGGGCGGCTTCGGCCCTCAGGGCGACGACATCCGCGGGGCGAACCTCGCAAAGTGCGTGCGCCGGACACGCTGAAGGGCGGATCGAGGCCTGCGCGCCTTGGCGTCACCAACCACGCACGACCGGCGCGACGATGTCCGCGGCCGGCGCGAAGGCGCCCGGGGGCTGGAAGTCGGTCATGCCGTCGATGGCGAGCCGCGACCAGCCGTGGACCACGGTCCAGATCGCATTGGCCCGCTTGAGCAGGTCGATCTCGTCGAGGATCCCCGGGGCCGACGCGGCCGCCGTGGCCGCCACGAGCCGGCCGAAACAGGCCATCGCCGCCTCGTGCAGCGGGGAGTGCTCCATCAGCGCGGGCTTGTCGATACCGAACATCACCCGGTAGAGATGCGGGAACTCCACGGCGAAGCCGGTGTAGAGGTCGCAGAGCCGGATCAGGCGTTCCTTGGCATCGGGTTCGCTGTAGGCATCGAAGCGCTCCGTCATCTGGACGAAGCCAGCGGCGGCCACTTCCGCGAGGATCTCGTCCTTGGATGCGAAGTGCCGGTACGGCGCGTTGGCCGTCACCCCGGCCCGCTTCGCCAGTTCCCGGAGGCTCAAGGCTTCATAGGCGCCCTGATCCAAGGCCTTCCGGGCGACCTGCAGGATGGCCTCGCGGAGATTGCCGTGGTGGTAGGCGTTTCGCGGTTTCCTGACGGATGTCGGCATGGCTTGACGATAGCGAGAAACAGGAGTGTACACTATCCACATTGTGGACATTGGACACTTTATGCGCCAGCGCGCCCTGCCCCGTCGCCTTGCCGCGTGGATCGCGGCCTCCCTCGTCATGGCGGGCTGCTCCGCCGACCCGGACCGTCGCGCCGAGGCCTCGGCCTCGACCGCGGTGCCGGTCGTGGTCCAGACGCCGCGGCCGGCCTCCACGTTGCTTCCTGTGCCGGCGATCGGCCGCCTCGAGCGCGCCGAGGAATCGACGCTCGGCTTCCTCTCCGGCGGCGTGGTCGATCGCATCGACGTCGATATCGGCGACGTCGTGCGCAAGGGCCAGGTGCTCGCGACGCAGACCCCGACGACCGTCGATGCCGCGCTCCAGCAGGCGCAGGAGCAGCAGGCGCAGGCCCAACGCGACCGGGAACGGGCCGCCGAACTGGTGCAGAAGCAACTGCTGCCGCGCCAGGTCCTCGACGACGCCACGACCCGCCTCATCGTGGCCGAGGCCCAGGTGCGCAGCGCGGTGTTCGCCGCCCGCAACGCGCGGATCGTCGCGCCGGCGGACGGGGTGGTCAGGCGGCGCCTCGCCGAACCCGGCGAAGTCGTCGGCGCCGGTGCGCCCATCCTCGTGGTGAGTGGCGGCGATGCGGGATGGCGGCTGCGCGCGACGGTCGCGGACCGCGACGGCCTCCGCCTCCGCGTCGGCGATCGGGCGAGCATCCGCATCGACGCGATCGGCGGCCTCCCGTGGCCGGCGACCGTGTCGCGGATTGGCGGCGAAGCCGACGCGGCGAGCGGCGGCATCGCCGTGGACCTCGCGCTCTCGGCTCCCGCCGGCGAGGGCGCCGCGGCACTGCGCAGCGGCCTCGTGGCCAGCGCGCGGATCGATGCATCCGCCGACACGGGACTCGCCGTGCCGACCTCGGCCCTCGTCGCCATCGAGGACGGACGGGGGCGCGTGTTCGTCGCGAGGGACGGCCGGGCGGTGCCGCTCGACCTCCGACTCGGGGAGGTCGGGTCCGAGCACGTCCGCGTGCTCGAAGGCCTGGACGCGAACGACGCGGTGGTGGTGGAAGGCGCCGCCTACCTCGCCGAAGGCACCCCGGTTTCGACCTTGAGCGACGGTGCGCCGTGAGCCCCTGGTCCTTCGCCGTCCAGCGCTGGCAGTTCACCAGCGTCGCCCTGCTCCTGCTCGTGGCCCTGGGCGCCTTCGCCATGGCCTCCATCCCGCGCCAGGAGGACCCCACCTTCCCGATTCCGCTCACCACGGTGGTGGTCGTGTATCCCGGCGCCGATCCGATGGACGTCGAGCGCCTCGCCATCGACCCGATCGAAGACGCCCTCGCCGAGCTGGAGGACGTCAAGGAGATCCGCTCCACCAGCGAGAGCGGGCTTGGCGTCATCCAGATCGAATTCGAGTGGACGGTGACGCCGGACGACAAATACGACGAGGTGGTCCGCGAGGTGAACGCACTCCGCGGATCGCTGCCGGCGGGCGTGCGTGACATCACCTTCCGCAAGGCCAACCCCGGCCTCGTGAACATCCTGCAGGTCGCGCTGGTCGCACCGGCCCTCGACGGTCGGCGCCTCAAGCAGTTGGCCGACGATCTCGAGGAATCGCTGGAAAGCGTGCCCGGCATCCGCCGCGCGGAGTCCTGGGGCTTTCCCGCGCCGGAAGTTCGCGCCACGCTCGACTTGCCGCGCATGGCCGCGCTGGGCATCGACGTGGCCACGGTCGATGCCGCGGTGGCCGGCGAGGGCGCAAGCATTCCCGGCGGCGCGGTCGACGTCGGCCAGCGCCGCTACAACCTCAAGGGCACCGGCGACTACGCCAGCGTCGAGGCCATCGCGAACACGGTGGTCGCGACACGCAACGGGCGCCCCGTGCTGCTCCGCGACATCGCCGACGTGCGATGGGCCACCGAGGAACCGACCTACCTCGCGCGCTACAACGGCGAGCGCGCGGCCTTCGTCACCGCCAACATGAAGGACGGCTTCAGCATCTTCGACGTCCAGGCCGGACTCGACCGGCGGCTGGCCGAGTTTCGCGCCACCCTGCCCCCGGGCGTCCGCCTCGAGGCCGGCTTCGAGCAGGCGGACAACGTCGCCCATCGCCTGAGCCGCCTTGGCTTCGACTTCGGCATCGCGCTCGCACTGGTCTCGATCACCCTGCTCCCCCTCGGGTTCCGCGCCGCCGGCATCGTCATGGTCGCCATCCCGCTGTCGCTGGCCATGGGCGTGGCCGCGCTGTGGTTCCTCGGCTTCTCGCTGAACCAGATTTCGATCGCGGGCTTCGTCGTCGCGCTCGGCCTGCTGGTCGACGACGCCATCGTCGTGGTCGAGAACATCGCGCGGCACCTGCGTGAAGGCGCCGACCGCGTGCGCGCCGCCATCGATGGCACGCGGCAGATCGCGTTGGCCGTCCTCGGCACCACGGCGGTACTGATCCTCGCCTTCCTGCCGCTGCTCAACCTGCCCGAAGGGGCCGGCAAGTTCACGCGCGGCCTGCCGCTGGCCGTGGTGATGACCGTGGCGGCCTCGCTGCTGGTGGCATTCACCGTGGTGCCCTTCCTCGCCAGCCGTTTCCTGCCGCGCGAATCGCACGGCGAAGGCAATGCCCTGCTGCGTGGCCTGAAGTCGGCCATCCACCGCGTGTACGCCCCGGTGCTGGCCAAGGCGCTGGTCGCCCCGAGGCGGGCGCTGCTGCTCTGCACCGCGCTGTTCGTCGCGTCGCTGGCTCTCGTGCCCTTCCTCGGCTTCTCGCTGTTCCCTGCCGCCGACAAGCCGCAGTTCCTCGTCAAGATCGACGCCGCGGAAGGCGCCTCGCTGGACTCGACCGATCGCGCCCTGCGCTTCGTCGATGGCGTGCTGGCCGGGACGCCGGGCGTGGTCCACCGCATGGCGAACCTCGGCCGCGGCAACCCGCTGATCTACTACAACGAGTTCCCCGAGGAGACGAAGACCACGGTCGGCGAGGTGTTCGTCTCGCTCGATCGCTGGGACGGCGCCCGCTCCGAGGCCCTGCTGGAAGACCTGCGCCGGCGTTTCGCGGCGTATCCCGACGCGCGTATCACCGTGGCGCAGTTCCAGAACGGCCCGCCGATCGAGGCCCCGATCGCGGTGCGCGTGGTCGGCCCCGACCTCGCGACGTTGTCCACGTTGGCCCGCGACGTCGAAACGACGCTGGTCGCCGTTCCGGGCGTGCGCGACGTCGACAATCCGCTGCGCCTGCCGCGCATCGACCTCGATCTCGGTTTCGACGCCCTCGAGGCGGGCCTGCTCGGTGTGCCGAGCCTCGACCTCGACCGCATGACGCGCCTCGCCACGGCCGGCGTCGAAAGCGCGCGGTTCCGGGATGAACGCGGCGACGACTATGCCGTGCAGCTGCGACTGCCGACCGGCGCCCATCCGACGCCCGAGGTGCTGGACGACCTGTACTTCACCAGCCGCAGCAGCGGTGCGGCGATCCCCTTCCGGCAGCTGGCCGAACCCCGGCTCGTGAGTGGCCCGAGCGAGATCCAGCGCCTCGACCGCGAGCGCATGGTCACGGTCACGGCGAATGTGCGGCAGGGTTTCGTGTCGGGCGATGTCTCGGCGGTCGTGTACCGGGCGCTGGACGCGAAGGACTGGCCGGCGGGCTACCGCATCGAGGCCGGCGGCGAGGCAGAGGCGGCCGCCAGCAGCCTCGGCGGGCTCGGCACCGCGGTGATCATTGCCACCTTCGGCATCCTCGCCGTGCTCGTGCTCGAGTTCGGCAGCTTCCGCAGCACGCTGATCGTCCTCGGCGTCGTGCCCTTCGGCATCCTCGGCGCCCTGGTCGCCCTGTTCCTCGCCGGCTACCCGCTGAGCTACATGGCGATAATCGGCTTCGTCGCGCTCGTCGGCATCGAGACCAAGAACAGCCTCCTGCTCGTCGACTTCACCAACGAGCTGCGCCGCGAAGGCCTGCCGCTCGACGCGGCGATCGCCAAGGCCGGCGAGCAGCGCTTCCTGCCGGTGGTGTTGACCTCGGTGACGGCCATCGGCGGCCTGTTGCCGCTGGCCTTGAGCGGCTCGGCGCTCTATGCCCCGCTGGCCATCGTGCTGATCGGTGGCCTGGTGAGTTCGACGCTGCTTTCGCGGGTAGTCACGCCCCTGATGTACAAGCTGCTGCCGCCGGCCATCACCGTCGACGTCGACGTCGACGTGCCGCCGATCCTTTCGTCCCCACCGACGGCAGGCGTGGCTTCGGGGCGCTCGAACCCGACGGGCTGACGGAAGGCGTGCCCCGGCCGGCCGGGGCCACCCCATTCCGGGCGCGCGATCTTCCTTGGCGTCAGCGCCAGACGTGGGCGTGCCCGCGGACGAAGTCGGCGAACCGCCGGGGCGGACGTCCGGTCAGGGTCTGCACGCCGTCGGCGATGCCTGCGCCCCAGCCGTTGCGCACGATCGCGTTCAGGCTGGTCAGCCAGTCGACGACGGCGGGCGGCATTCCGGACGCCGCCATCGCATCGCGGGCGGTGTCCAGAGGCACGTCGACGTACTGCACGGGACGACCGAGTTCCTGCGAGATGAGCGCCATCTGCTCCCCCTCCGTCAGCGCCTCGGGGCCGGTCAGGTCGTAGGTGCGTCCTTCGTGCGGGGCCGGGTCGGCCAACACCACGGCCGCAGCCGCCGCGATGTCG
>JAJTHD010000055.1 GCA_021297925.1 Lysobacteraceae bacterium | reverse complement strand
CCGTGTGCGGCATGTACACCGGAAGCATGGCGCGGGTGCCCGGCGCGACCGCGACAGGCTCGGAGGCACCGGAACCGCCCCCCATGTGGCTCACGCGGTAGGGCCACCATTCGCTGGTGCCGTCCATGCGCTGGAAGCGCAGGAAGCCGACGGCGTGGTGGAGTCGCCACAGGTCGCTCCGGTCCCAGCTCATCGCGAGGAAGGACCGGTTCGGGAGGTAAGACCTCTCCGTGCGCCACGCCGAGAATCCGGCGCCTTCCTCCAATGCAACGGCGTGGATGTCCACGGCGACCAAGGTGGTCTCGACGGAGTAGCCCTGCAGCGGCCGGTGCGAGTAGGCCAGCACCCAGAACCGGTCGGCGGTGCGGGATTCGGCGGCCCCATCGATCTCGCACCAGCCGCCCACGACATCCGCCGGATCGAACAACGTCGGGCGGAAGTCGCGTCCAGCGCACAGGCGCTCCTCGCGGTCCGCGCGGCCGTTCCGGTTCCGGTCCAGGCCGACGACGAAAGGCGATGCGCCACTGACCAGGAAGCGCCGTGGGGCGCCCGCTGGCGCGAGCTCGTGGAAGCTCAGCAAGCGCTCGTCGACGGCGAGGCCCATCGGGTCCGCATCCCGGGCCGCGTGGCGGACGGCCCCTGAGACGGGCAGCGCCGCCACCGGCGGGAAGGCCGCCACGTGCGCGCGCAGTCCACCGGGGCGAATGATCGTGCCAACGTCGGTGCGGCCGCGGTCCCAGCGCATCGACGGCTCGGTGATGGCGCCGGGGCTATTGCGCACTTCCATGGCTGCTTCGCTGCATCGGCTTGCGGCCACGCAGACGCGGTAGTGCAGCAGGTCGACGCGCGTGGGATCGGAATCAGGCACGAACCGCACGCGGAGACCTTCGACCGAGGCACGCGCACCGGCGGTGTTGCCGAGCAGGGTGATCGACGCCGTCGGAGCATCGGCCGGCAGGAGATCGTTCGCCAGCGGGGACAGCAGGACGGACGGGGCATCGATTCTGACGCGCAGCGCGTCGTCGACGGCGAGCACCCGGCTTCGACGTTCCAGCGTCGCCTCGGCTTCGGCGCATGCCATGGACCCCGTGGTCCGGCACAGGCGATAGCGGACCACGGCGGTGCCGTCGGTGTTGCGTCCGGCATGGCCCCGCAGGCTTCCATCCGTGCCCAGCGTGAGCTCGAGGGCGGTGTCGTCGCCGCGGCGGGAGACGATCACCAGGGACCGCTGGTTCGCCGGTGGCACGTGCAGATCGTTGCCCAACACGCCGGGGGCGGGGATGAAGAACTCGGGACCGTCGACGACGAAGCGGTCGTCCGTGGCCACCGGCGAGGGCGGGTTCACGAACACGTCCTGCGACACGGTCACGCTGTCGCGCCCGTCGCTGATCGTGACGGTCAGCGTCAGTCGCCGGTCGACATCGGCCTCGCGGACGAGGTAGCTCGCGCCGGTGCCCAGCGCCGGGCCCGGCGCCGTGGTCCAGGCATAGCTCACCGACACGGCATCGCCGTCCGGATCACCCAGGGGGCCCAACGCGGCGCTCAAGGTCTGGCCAGGCTCGGCGCGGCCCTGGATGGCCAGGCTCGGTCGGTCCGGCAGCTGGTTCGCCGGGACGCTCACCCAGGGCTCCGCGGTGATCGTCTGTCCGCCGGCGCTGGCCGACACCCGGACCGACAGCGCGGCGCCGCGGTCGGCCATGGTGAGGACGTGGCGCGGGCCGTTGGCACCGGCAATCGACTCCCCGTTCCGACGCCACTGGTACGTGTAGGTGATGGGATCGCCATCGGCGTCCACGGCTTCGGCGTCTGCGATCAGCGCCGACCACGACCTTGGGAGCAGTTCTGGTGTGATGGCGGGCGCGCGTCGCCACGTCGGCGGGCGATCGCCGCCATCGAGGGACATGCGCACCACGGCGCCGCGGTCGCCGTGCGTCAGCCGGCCGGCGACGGCATCGAAATGCGGCAGCGGGGGGTAGTCCGCGTCGTAGCCGACGATGTCGCCGTCCGCCACTTCCCAGTCCCGCGCTCCGGCCAGCAGCCTCGACGAGGTCGAGGCCAGCACGTAACTCCCGAGCGAGCAGCCCATGGCGAACTGGGAGGCCGAGAACAGCGTGAAGCGCCCGCCCGGCATTTCGGCGAGATGCGGGTAGCAGAGCGGCAGGTTCGTGGCGCTGTTCGTCGGGCCCAAGGTCCCGGTCGGTTGATCCGGCCCGAGGGTCGACAGCGTCATCGTCATCCTCCCGTCCTGCCCCGTGGCGTCGGCGAGCACCGCGATGCGGCCGTTCGACAGGGCCAGCGCGCGGAAGAACGCGCCGCCGGCCTGCGGGGACCAGCGGCGACCCGGGGCGGTGTCGACGTCCGCGGGCAAGCGCCCGCCCTCGTCGAAGGCGATGCCGCCGGAAAACACCGCCGCGAAGCGCCCATTGGCCAAGGCCAGCGTGGCGACCGGTGTGCCGGGCATCGCCACGACGTTCTCCGGCCTCAGCACGCCGCGTGGCGTGTCGTTGTGCACGTGCAGCACGCCGGCCCGGGTCGCGCCCGACAGGCGATAGGCGTCGACCGGCACCAGCGCTTCGCCATTCGGCAGCGCGGCCCAGGCCGCGTCCCGGCCGAACCGGTCCACTTCCCCGAACCGCGCGTTGGCCTGGTTGCCGAACCACAGGGTCGCCGCGTCCACGATGCCGCCGGTCCCGGCCGTTCCGGACACCACGCCGACGCCGCCTGCGTCGACCAGACCCTGATGGTCGATCCAACCGGAGCCGACCAGCCATCGGCCATCGGACAAGCGGAGCACGCCGCCGCTGCCCCAGCGGTCCTCGGCGGCGATCCCGAACCACGAGTTCGAGGCGTCCAGCACGGTGCGACCGAAGCCCGGCGGCACCACGGTGATGGCGCCCGCCGCGCGACGCAAGGAGGGTTGCGACCACGCCTCCGGGGACACGACGACGAGGCCACCCTCGGGCGTGGGCACCACACCGCCATTGCCGACGTACTCGTCGGCATAGCGGCCCACCACCGCGTTGTCGAGGCTCGAGACGCCCACGAATTCGGGCGCATTCGGGATGCGGTGGACGGCACCGCGGCGGCCGCCCCAGGTCGGGCTGAGGACGGCGAGTTCGCCGTTTGCCAAGGGCACGATGCCGCGGTAGTCCGGGTGGCTGATGCCGAGGCCGAGCAAATCACCGGCGGCGGCGCCGACCCACGCGTTCTGTTCGCTCACGGGGCCGGTGCGTCGGGCGCTACCCGAAGCGACCAGCACGGCGCCGGCATCGACCTTCCCCGGGGCATCCCAATAGGGCGCCGCGAAGGCCACGCGTCCGCCCGGGACGGGGAACAGGTAGGCGTTCCGGAAGTCGTCCGTGGTGCTTCCCACCAGGGCGTTCGCCGGGCCGATCGTGCCGGTGGTCGGCGCATCGCCCCGCAGCCACACCACGGCCCCCGCATTGCGAGTGCTGCCGTTGTCCCACTGGTTGAGCAGCAGCAGCACCGTGCTGTCGGGGAGGACTTCGGTCCGCTCCTCGAGGAAATCGTACGTCCGGCTGCCGACCAGCGAGTTCGCGGCGGACACCGGGCCGACGGTGCTTCCGTCGCCCCGCGACCACGTCGCGGCGCCGACGCCGCGCCAGTCGAGGCTGAGGACGACGTAGTGCCCGTTGGGCAGCGCCAGAACGCCGCCGAAGCCGACGCTGTCTCCGGTCGAATCGCCCACGAGCGAGTTCGTCGGCGAGATGACCTCGGGCAGGCCCCGTTCGGCATGCCCCCAAGTCACGGCGCCACGGCGGGCCATGCCGGGGCTGCCCCATTGCGGGCTCGAGACCACGTAATGGCCGTTGGAGAGCAGCGCGATGCCGTACCAGCCCAGGGCGTCGCCCGCCTGCTGCCCCACGGTCCGCTGGATCAGCCGGCCATCGCTGGCGAAGAGGCTGACGGCGCCGACGTTCTGGGCGCCGCCCGGGACGTCGTAGCCCGGGTCGGCGACCACCACGTTGCCGTTCGGCAGGGGCTGGAACCAGTTGCCGTAGACCGGGGACTCGTTCCCGTGCGGGATGCGTTGGATGCCGGCGTGGACCGGCGTGGCAAGGGCCATCGCGGCCAGAATGGCGGCCGCGCGCACGGCGCACCCGCGTCGAAGGTGGGGGGGCATGGCATCCGTCCATGGAGAGAGGGGCGCCGCATCAGACCACGCCCCCTCGAGGGCGTTCAACCCTTGGGCGTGCCCGCCTCGCCCCCGATCGCCTGCAAGCCCTTGGCATCAAGCCGGTACACCGCGTCGCGCGAGGCCTCGGTGTCGAAGTACGGCGTGCGCTGGTAGAAGAAGCGCAAGCGCTGCGCCGCGCTGCCCGCGAACGCCGGGTCCTCCAGCCGCTTCTCGAACTCGGCGCGCAGCGCCGGGTCGCGGGCCAGCATGTCCCGCGCCATCGCCTCCATCACGCGCGGCTCGGCGTACTCCTTTTCTTCGAACACGGCGTTGAGGAAGCCCCAGCGCAGGAAGCTGTCGGGCGAGGCCGGCTCGAGCAGAAGGGCGGCGAGACGCGCGCGTGGCTGGTCGGCGGGGACGATGACGCTGCCCGCCGGCAGGGTCGCCGGCCCCCGTTCCAGGGTCTGCTCCAGCGCGGTGATCGCCAGCCGGCCTTCGAAGGGCCGCGTGGCCCAGGCCGGATTCGCGAAGCGCCAGCGCCCGGCCTCGACCTCGCGCGCGGTGTCGAGGCGGATCGTGCGGAGGCCGTGCAGGGCGAGCCGGTCGATCACGTCCGTCCACTGCGGCGGCACGACCCATGCAGCGGGGGACTCGGCGTCGGCGGTGACGGTCACGTCGCGCTGCACGGGCAGGCGGAAGGTGCGCGGCTTGGACGGGTCGTAGCGCACCCAGAGCCCGCCGGAGACCTCGCTCGGCGTGCGCGTGTAGTCGACACCGAGGAAGTCGATGGTCTCGGTGCGATCGGACAGGCCGAAGGCCAGCGGGATCGATTCGCCTTCGGCGAAACGGCGCGCGTCGGCCGCGGCGTTGGCGGCCTTCAGCGCCGCGCCTTCGGATTCGAGCATCCGCAGCACGTCGACCAGCAGGGCCTCGTTGACCCGCACGCGGGTGCGGAAGTCCTTGAGCATGTGCGTCTCGACCAGCAGGCCGGGCCGGTTCGCGGCGGCCGCATAGCCCACGGAGAAGCGCGGGCCCGAGGCGCCCTCGACGAGGCCCTTGGCGAGGTCGGTGCCGTCCTTGAGGCTGACGTAGAACGCGATCGGCCAGCCGGCGCGCGCCATCGCCGGCTTCACCACGCCGTCGAAGGCGCGGCGGTTCCAGTCGGCCAGCACCGGCTCGATGTTGGGGCCCGTCTCGAAGGCCCAGGTCATCGCGTACTGGTAGTCGGCGCCGTTGGTGTTGTGCAGGTCGATCAGCAGGTCCGG
>JAJTHD010000300.1 GCA_021297925.1 Lysobacteraceae bacterium | reverse complement strand
GACCACCCGCAAGGCAAGGCGCTCGCCTACGTCGAGGACGCGGCCACGGTGAAGGCGCCAACCTTCACACCGGGCAGCCGCTGCGCCAACTGCCAGTTCTTCACGGCCGCCGACGGGGCCTGTGCGCTGTTCGCCGGCTATCGCGTGGATCCGGAGGGCTGGTGCAGCGCTTGGGCCAAGAAAGCCTGAGCGCGCGGGCGCAGGGCCTAGCTCGGCTCGCCGTCCTCATCGAGCAGCGGCAGTGCGGTGGGGCCCGGCGCGAGTTCCTCGTGCAGGGTCCGTTTGCCGCGCGCGCCCGCGTCGACGAGTCGCTGGGCGCGCTTGAGCACCGACTGTGGCGAGTCCGAGAGCCGGTTGCGGGCCGTTCGGAAAGCCTTGGCGGAGGCGCTGATCTTCTCGTCGATGGCATCGAACTCCTCGATGAACGCCGACAGGGCATCGAGCAGCTTGCCGGCTTCCTCGCCGATGACCCCGACCTGCTTCTGCAGCTTGTCGCGCATCCACAGGCGCTCGACCACCCGCAGCATCGCCATGAGGGTGTTCGGCGAGGCGAACACGACCTTCTTCTCGAAGGCTTCGGCCTGCAGTCCAGGGTTCACATCGAGCGCGGCGGCCAGCGCGCCCTCGATCGGGACGAAGAGGATCGTCAGGTCGAGCGCCTTGCCACCCAGCGCCTTCGGATAGTTCTTTTCCGCGAGGTCGCGCAGATGCTGGCGCAGCGCCGTCGCGTGGGTGAGCAGGGCGTCCTGGTGGGCTTCCGGAGTTTCGGCGTTGCAGGCCTCAGCCCAGGCGACGAGATTGACCTTGGCGTCGACGATCACCTGCCGTTCGTCGGGCAGGTGCACGAGCACGTCCGGGCGCAGCAGGCCACCGCTGTCCTCGTCGCGGGTGCTGGACTGCCGGCTGTAGTTCCGGCCCTCCTCGAGGCCCGAGGCCTTGAGGACGGTGTCGAGGATCATTTCGCCCCAGTCGCCGCGGATCTTGGCATTGCCCTTCAGCGCACGGGCAAGGTTGTCCGCGGAGCTCGCCATCGACTGGTTGAGCTGCTGCAACTGGTGGATGGAGCCGACCAGCGTGTGGACGCTCGCGGTCTGGTCGCTGCCCAGCTTGCGGAGCTCGGCTTGGAACTCGTTCAGCCTCGTCGCGAAGGGGTTCAGCGCGGCCTCCAGCCCCGCTTTCGAGGCGAGCGCGGAGTCCCCGATCTTCCGGTCGAGCGCCATGGCCTTCTCGTCGAAGACCTTGCTCGCCACCTCGACGAACGCCGTGCGCAGCTTGGTCTGCGCGTCCTCGAGGAAGGCCTTGGTCTCGTCGCGGGAAGCGAGCGCCGCCTCGCGTTCGGCGGTCGCCGTGGCGAGGCGCGCCGCGAGTTCGCGCGCTTCCATCCCGGCCGCGTCCAGTTGGGCCCGGAGGGCGTCTGACGCCCGCTCCGCCGCTTCGGTCTTCTCCCGGGCCCCGGCGAGCTGCGCGAGGGCCGCCGCCTCTTTCGCCATCGATGCGGAAAGCGCGTGACGCAGGGTCTGCAGCGCCGACTCCGCTTCGGTCGTGCGCCTCTCGAGGTCCGGCAGGCGCGCGGCCTCGCCGAGCAGGGCCTCGACGCGGCGCTGCTGGTCCTGCACCAGCGTTTCGAGCTCGCGAGCGCGGAGGGCCGCCGTGCGACCGCGCTGCCATTGCCATGCGGCGACCACGGACGCCCCCAAGGCAAGGAGCGTCAGTGCGAACAGGGGCCAGGACGTCATCGGGGGTTCCTCCACTCGAAGCTACGAGTGTAAGGGCCGCGTGTCTCATTGGCCGAGATCCGGAAACGACGACGGCGCGGAGGTCCGCGCCGTCGAGGTGCCGCAGGGGTGCCGGGATCAGGCGCCGCGGGCGAGCTGGCTCTTGCGGTAGCCGTACAGGAAGTAGACCACCAGGCCCAGCACCGTCCAGCCGAGGAACAGCAGCTCGGTGTGGCCGGACAGGTTCAGGAACAGGAACAGGCAGCCGAAGATCGCGAGCGGGCAGATCAGCCACGCCATCGGCACCTTGTAGGCGCGCGGGCGGTTCGGCTCGGTGCGGCGCAGGATCAGCACCGCCGCCGCGACCATCGCGAACGCGAACAGCGTGCCCGAGTTCGAGATGTCGGCCAGCATGCGCACCGGGAACATGCCGGCGAACACCGCCACGGCCACGCCGGTGATCATCGTGATGATGTGCGGCGTGTGGTACTTCGGATGCACCTTCGCGAGGCGCTCCGGCAGCAGGCCGTCGCGGGACATCACGAAGAAGATGCGGGTCTGGCCGTAGAGCATCATCAGGACGACCGACGGCAGGGCGAGACCGGCGGCCACGGCGACCACGGTGCCGACCCACGGGTAGCCGAGCTCGCGCAGGACCAGTGCCAGCGGCTCCTTCGAGTTGGCCAGCGCGCCGTCGGGCTGCGCGCCCATCGCGCCGGTCGCGGCGGCCGCCACCAGCAGGTAGATCAGCGTGCAAACGCCCAGCGAGCCCAGGATGCCGATCGGCATGTTGCGCTGCGGGTTCGTGGTTTCTTCCGCGGCGGTCGAGACCGCGTCGAAGCCGACGTAGGCGAAGAAGATGGTGGCCGCTGCGGCGGTGACGCCGACCGTCAGCAGGCTGCCGCCGATTTCCCGCTCGTTCGCCCAGAAGCCGTTCGGCATGAAGGGTTCGAAGTTCGCGCCGTCGAACGCGGGCAGGGCGATGGCGATGAAGATGCCCAGCGCCAGCAGCTTGATGGCGACGAGGAAGGCGTTGAACGCGGCGCTCTTCGACGTGCCGAGGATCAGCAGGCCGGTGATGACCAGTGCGCAGCCTGCTGCGAGGATGTTGAACGTGCCCGGCTGCTCGACGCCATTGACCGTGATCGTGTCGAACGGCCCGGCCATGAGGGCCGCCGGCAAGTGGATGCCCACCTGGTGGAGGATGCCGTGCATGTAACCCGACCACCCCACGGAGACGGCCCCGGCCGCCACGGCGTACTCGAGCACGAGGGCCCAGCCCACGATCCACGCCGCCAGCTCCCCAAGCACGGCGTAGGTGTAGGTGTAGGCCGACCCTGACACCGGAACCATCGAGGACAGTTCCGCGTAGGCCAGCGCCGCGAGCGCGCAGACCACCGCGGCGATGACGAAGCTGATCATCATCGCCGGGCCCGCGGACTGGGCGGCGACGGAGGTCAGGACGAAGATGCCGGTGCCGATGATCGCGCCGATGCCGAGCAGCGTGAGCTGCAGGGCGCCGAGCTGGCGCTTCAGCGACTTCTTTTCCGCGTTCTCCAGGATCTGGTCGAGCGGTTTGACACGCCAAAAGAGCATGGATTCTCCCCTCAAGGAATCGTTGGCCGCGGGGTGCCGCGGCGGCTCCGGCCGCGCAAGGCGGCAAGCCGCCGTACCATACGCGGCCCGGGCCCGCCGGGACAAGCAAGAGGACGCGAAGGATGGGGGGCTTCGACACGCCCGGGGCGCGCGCCCTCCTGGACTCGGCTCTGGCCCGCCATGCGCAGGCCGTCCCCTCTCAGGCGGACCTCGCGACGCGTTTCCGCGGATTCCTCGCCCAACCCGGCCCCGTCTTCGAGCGGCGGTCGCTGGACGGACACTTCACGGGCTCGGCTTTCGTCGTCTCACGCGATGGTGAGCGCGCCCTTCTGCTGCACCACGGCAAACTCCGGCGCTGGCTGCAGCCGGGTGGTCATGCCGATGGCGACGTCGACCTCGCGGCCGTTGCCCTGCGCGAGGCCGAGGAGGAAACCGGCCTGCCGGGGCTGGTCGTTGAGCGCGACATCTTCGACCTCGACCGTCACGTCATCCCCGCGCGCGGTGCCGTGCCGGCGCACTGGCATTGGGACGTCCGCTACGTGGTGCGCTGCACCGTGGACGAGACGCCGAAGATCAACCGCGAATCGAGCGCCTTCGCCTGGCGGGCCATCCACGAGCTCGCCGGAGACGGGTCGCTCGACCCGTCGATCCGGCGGATGGCGGCATTCTGGCTGGCGCGCTGAGCCTCAGGCGCGGCCCGAGAATTCGCCGGTCGCGGTGTTGATCAGCACTTTCTCGCCGTTGCTGATGTACTCCGGGACCATGATCTCGATGCCGGTGCTCAAGCGCGCCGGCTTCGGGCGCTTGGTGGCCGTGCCGCCCTTCATTTCCGGCGGCGTGTCGACGACTTCCAGCGTCACCGTGGCCGGCAGCTGCAGCGCGACCGGTGCGTCGTCGATGGTCTGGACGTAGCAGCCCGTCAACCCGTCGGTGATGAAGCCGGCGGCGTCGCCGATCGCCTCCGGGTCCAACGTGTACGGAGTGAAGTCCTCGTCGTCGAGGAAGACGAAGGCTTCGCCGTCCTTGTACGAGAAGCTCGCTGCGCGGCGGACCAGGTCGACTTCCTTCAGTTCGTCGTCGGCCCGCAGGCTGAGGTCGAGCTTGGTGCCGCCCGGCACCGAGTACATCGTGAAGCGGTAGGTGACGTTGCCGCCGCGGCCTTGCGGCGCGCTGCGCTCGATGTCGCGGATCTGCCAGACGCCGTTGTTGTGCTCGACGACGTTGCCCTTCTTGATCTCGAAAGCCTTCACGGAATGCCCTTACTTCGGCTGCATGCGGATGGCGCCATCGATGCGGATGGTTTCGCCGTTGAGGTAGCGCGTCCGGAGGATGAAGCCGACCGTCTCGGCGAATTCCTCGGGCTTGCCGAGGCGCGAGGGGTAGGGCACCTGGGCGCAGAGGCTCTGGTACACGGCCTCCGGCATGCCGTCGACCATCGGGGTGTGGAACACGCCCGGGGCGATGGTCATCACGCGCACGCCGATGCGGGCGAACTCGCGGGCCATCGGCAGGGTCATGCCGACCACGCCGCCCTTGCTGGCGGCGTAGGCGGCCTGGCCGATCTGGCCCTCGTAGGCGGCGACGGACGCGGTGTTGACGATGACGCCGCGCTCGCCGTCCTCGCCCGGTTCGTTGCCCTGCATCAGTGCGGCGGCGGCCTTGGCGACGTTGAAGCTGCCGACCAAGTTGACCATCACCGTGGTGGCGAAGGTCAAGAGCGGCATCGCGCCGTCCTTGCCGAGCACGCGGCCCGAACCGAGGATGCCGGCGCAGTTGATCGCGGCGTTCAGGCCGCCCATCGCGTCCTTCGCCGCCTGCACGTTGGCCGCCACGCCAGCTTCGTCGCTGACGTCGGTGCGGAAGAAGTGCGCGTTGCCGGCACCGAGTTCGGCCACGGCGGCCGCGCCGCGCTCGGCGTTGACGTCGAACAGGGCGACCTTGGCGCCGCTTGCGACGAGGTACTGCGCCACGGCGAAGCCGAGGCCGGAGGCGCCGCCGGTGACGACGGCGCGGGTGTCTTGGAGGTTCATCTCTGGCATCCGTGGTCGAGCAAGGAAGGGAAAACGTGCAGCAGAACGGGCTTCAGAGCCCGCGCAGGTAGTACCTGTCGCAACCGAAGTGACCGGTGGCGCCCAGGGCCTTCGGAATGCGCTGGAAGCCGGCACGCTCGTAGAGCGCCTGGGCGGCATCCATGCCGGCGAGCGTCTCGAGGTAGCACTGGCGGTAGCCAAGGCGGCGTGCCGCATGGAGGCAGTGGGCGATCAGGGCCGTGCCGGCGCCCAGGCCGCGCACGGTGGGAAGGAAGTACATCTTC
>JAJTHD010000215.1 GCA_021297925.1 Lysobacteraceae bacterium | reverse complement strand
GGGTGTACTCGACCCCGTGGGTGACCGGCAGCATCGGCACCATCGCGCGGGCGTAGTCGTCGCGGCGGTAGATCGCCAGCGCCCAGAAATGCGGCGGCGTCCACACGAAGATGATCAGCACCAGCAGGAGGGCGTGGTGGTAGTCGTGCGGGGCGGCGAACAGCGCGGCGAAGCCGGCGCCTTCCGGCCAGCCTTTCACCGCGGCCCAGCCCAGCAGCGGTGGTGCGGCGCCGGCCAGCCCGCCGATGACGATGTTCTGCGGCGTGGCCCGCTTGAGGTAGCCCGTGTAGATGATGGCGTAGCCGATCAGCGAAGCGAAGGTGAGCGCCGCGGTCAGCGGATTGACCCACAGCGAGAGGATCAGCATCGACACCGCGCCGAGCGCGATGGCGAAGGCGAGCACCTGCGTGGCGGTCAGCGAGCCGGTGGGCAGCGGACGATGCTGGGTGCGCGCCATCACCGCGTCGATGCGCTGGTCGAGCAGGTGGTTGATCGCCGCCGCGGAGGCCGCGGCCAGCCAGATGCCCAGCGAGCCCAGCACCAGCGCGCGCCATCCCGGCAGCTCCGGCGTGGCGAGGAACATGCCGATCACCGCGGTGAAGACGATCAGCGCCACCACGCGCGGCTTGGTCAGTTCCCAGTACTGGGCGGCGACGGAGCCCGGCATCGGCTCAGGCCTCCGGGGCGCGAAGGCGCGCGAGCAGCGTGACCACGGTGAACAACATCAGGACGGCGACCATCAGGTGCGCGGTCGCCACCCACAGCGGCAGGCCTAGCACGACGTTGCCGATGCCCAGCGCGACCTGCGCCACGAGCAACACGCCCAAGGTGATGCCCACCGTGCGGAAGCCCGGCGTCATCGCGAGTCGGATGGCGAGGAATCCGACGTACAGGCTCACCACGATGGCACCGATGCGGTGCGCCATCTGGATGGCGGCCCGTGCGGCCGCGTCCAGCACGCCCCCTTCGTAGTCCACGCCAATGCCACGCCACAGCACGAAGCCTTCGCGGAAGTCCATCGTCGGCCACCACGACCCCTTGCAGGTCGGGAAATCCAGGCCGCAGGCCAGCGCCGCGTAGTTGGCGGCGACCCATCCGCCGAGCGCGATCTGCACGGCGAGCAGCACCAGCCCGATCCCGACCAGCAGGCGCAGACGCGGGGCGTCGGCGTGGACGCGCGCCGCGTTGGGCGTCGTCCACCAGGCGAGCACGACGAGGAGCGAGAACGTCGTCAATCCGCCCATCAGATGGCTCATCACGATGACCGGCTTGACCAGCCAGACCACCGTCCACATGCCCAGCAACGCCTGGAAAGTGACGAGCATGAGGAGCCCCGTCGCGAGGCGCGCGACCGCGTCGTTCCAGCGCACCAGGCCGCTCAACCAGACCAGCTGGCCGGCGCCGGCGAGGGCCAGCGCGAACACCGGATCGACCTTGATGTAGGCGAAGATGGACGCGAGCACGAGCAAGGCACCGACGGCGACCGTCGGCAGTCCCTGCGGCTTGCGGCGGACCGCGAGCACGGCCAGCAGCAGCACCATCAGGCCGAGGGTCGCCGCGAGGTGGCGGTGCACTTGTTCGAAGATCGCCTTCCCGACTTCGACGGCGCGCTCGAAGGTCGCGTTGGCATGCGCGATCTCATGCGGGTCATCGGGCCACGTGACCTTGCCGTAGCAGGTCGGCCAGTCCGGACAGCTCAGGCCGGCGTTGTTGAGCCGCGTGAAGCCGCCGAGGAAAACGACGGCGAAGGTCAGCAGGACCGCCAGCCACGCGATGCGATGGTAGTGCTTCACCGGCATCACTCGGTCACCTTCAGCAGTCGGGCGAGGTCCTTGCGGAGGCCCGTCGGGTCGAAACCCGGTGCATAACGCATCACGAGGAAGCCATTGGGATCGATGAGGTACACCGCGAGGCTGCCATCCACGTGCGAGGCCGGCAGTTTCTCACGCAGCGCCGTTGAGGGCCGCATCGGGCGGAAGGCCCGGTACTCGGGGGCGCCGCGGGGCACTTCGCCGAACCACAGGATCTGCACGCGGTCGGCGTGGCGGCCTTCGGACACCCAGACCCGGTAGAGCGTGTCGGACAGCTTCAAGCAAGGCTCGCCACAGGATGCCGGGGGCAGCACGATCACCCGCCACAGGCGGCGGTCGGCCTCCCATTCGACATAAGGCGTGCCGTCCACGGCCTGGAGACCGAGCGTGCCGAGGGCCGCCGGCGGCGCCAGCAACTCGCCCGCGTTGCGCGTGGCCGTTGGGTGCCAGCCGCTGCGGATCAGGTACAGCGCCAAGCCGAAGGAGGCGAAGAACATCACCACCACCGCGATCATCGTGAGGCGGCTCTTCCAAAGGGGTTTCATGGGCGGCGGAACTGCAGGTAAAGGGAAAGGAGGAGGAGACCGACGGCGAAGCCGAACCACTGCAGCGCGTAGCCGCGGTGCTTGTCGGGGGACAGCGTATTCGCGAGCAGGTCGAGGTCGCGTTCGTACCCGATCGGCAAGGCCGGATCGAGGCGGAGCACCGCGGTGTCGATCCGGCGGTCATCGGCGGAGATCGGGGCAGGCGCGACGCCGGGACGGCCCCACGCCGTGGCCAGGGTGTCGGGAGGCAGGCGCAAGGCCAGCCAACCGCCGTCCGGGGCCGGCGACAGGGCCGGACCGATCGGCAGTCCCGCGGAAGGGGGCGGCACCAGCAGGCCCGCTAGCCGGACGCCGCCCGGCGGCAGGGCCGTCTCGGCGGGGAGTCGGCGGTCGGGGGGCAGCGGACGCCAGCCGAGATCGACCCAGAGCTGCCATCCGTCCACGGTTTCGAACGCCCGGTAGACGTGGACGCCCACCCGCTCGCCCCGGCGCTGGTTGTCCAAGCGGAGCGGCGGCGCCTCGGCGAATCGCCCCTCGATCGAGACCCAGGCCGGCATGCGTCGCCGGGCCTCACCCAGCGGGACCGGCGATCGGGCCGACAGCACCGCCGTGGCGGCCGCTCTCTGCGCCTCCTTCTCGGTGGCGCGACCCGCCTGCCAGAACCCGGCGCGGACGAACAGGGCGCACAGGCCGAGCGCGAGCGCCCACAGCGCGAGGCGTTTCACCCGACGCTCCCGTCCGGGGCGGATAATGCGGGAACCTTCCCTGCCCCGTGCCCCGCCGTGGAAAAACTGCTGGTCATCGTCTTCCTCGCCGTGATCGTCTGGAACCTGTTCGCGGCCCTGTACCACATGGTGTCCAAGCACGAGTCGGACGGCCGGATGGTGCGCGCCCTGAGCTGGCGCATCGGCCTATCGATCGGCCTGCTGGTCCTCCTTTCGGCCGGGCATTGGCTCGGCCTGTGGAAGTTCCACGGCCTCGGCCAGTGACCCGTTCCCCCGGGCGCGGCCCGGGAAGCGGAATGCAACAAGGCCGGCGCGAGCCGGCCTTGTCGTTGGCGGACGGGGCCGGAGCCCCGAGCGTCAAAGCACGTAGACGAACAGGAACAGGCCGAGCCAGACCACGTCCACGAAGTGCCAGTACCACGCGACCGCCTCGAAGCCGAAGTGCTTCTGCGGCGTGAAGTGGCCCTTCAGCACGCGGAACCACACCACGAGGAGCATCAGCGTCCCGAGGAACACGTGCAGGCCGTGGAAGCCCGTCAGCATGTAGAAGGTGGCTCCGTAGATGCCGCTGCTGATCTTGAGGTTCAGGTCCTGCCAAGCGTGGCCGTACTCGTAGGCCTGGACCCCGAAGAACACGAAGCCCAGCGCGATCGTCGCGCCCAGCCACGCCAGCACCTTGGCACGTTGGCCGGCCACCATCGCGTGGTGGGCCACCGTGATGGTGAGGCCGGAGGTCAGCAGGATGATGGTGTTGATCAGCGGCAGGCCGAAGGGGTGCAGCGTGCCGAAGTCGCCACCGAGGTCCTTCGGGCCGTTTTCCGGCCACCCCGTGACATAGCCGCTCCAGAGGAATTCGTTGCCCAGCGCGCCCTGGCCGTCACCCGAGATCCACGGCAGCGCGAAATGGCGCACGTAGAACAGGGCGCCGAAGAAGGCCGCGAAGAACATCACCTCGGAGAAGATGAACCAGATCATGCCCTGCCGGAACGACACGTCGACCTGGGCGTTGTAACGGCCCGCTTCCGACTCGCGGATCACGTCGCCGAACCAGCCGAACAGCGTGTAGGCCATCAGGCCAATGCCCGCCATAAACAACCAGAACGCGGCATCGCTGCCATTGAACCAGTTGATGACGCCGAACATGAGCACGAACAGCGCGATGGAGCCGACGAAGGGCCACTTGCTGTGGTGCGGGACGAAATAGACGTCGGCGTCGTGGTGCTGGGCGTTGGCCATCGGGGACCTCGGGAAGCGGAGGGGTTCAGCGTAGCGCGGGGACCGGGGCCAGCGCGACCGTGGCCGGCGCGGGGCCGGCCGGGACGGAGCGGGCGCGGGCCGTCGCCGCGTCGTTCTTGAAGAAGGTGTAGGACAGCGTGATCGTGTCGACGCTCGACGGCAGCGCCGGGTCGACGATGAAGCGTACCGGCATGGACTTGTGCTCGCCCGGGGCCAGCAACTGCTCGGTGAAGCAGAAACACTCGGTCTTGACGAAGTACCCCGAGGCCACCACCGGCGCCACCGACGGGGCAGCGTTGCCGACCACCGGGCGCTCGTCGCGGTTACCGGCGACGTAGTGGATCTCGTAGGGCTTGCCCGGCACGACGTCCATGGCGAGGACTTGGGGCACGAAGGTCCAAGGCAGCTTCGAGTTCACCGTGCCGTCGAACTCGACGCGGACCGTGCGGTTCGGGTCGACCTGCATGCCGACGACGCGCCGTTCGCCAGCCGGCGTGTCCTCGAGCTTGATGCCGAAGACCTTCTCGCAAGCGATCTCGTACAGCGGTACGAGGGCGAAAGCGGCGGCGAAGCTGCCGATGGAGACCAGCGCGATCTTGCGGGCGAGGGCAGCATGGCTCACGGGCCACCCCCGGCGTGGTGCAGGAAGGTCTTCACGATGAAATAGCCGTAGACGGCGGTCGCCACGCCGGCGAGCACCCACACCGTGCGCCGCACGGAGGCGCGGCGTCCGGGGGCATCCTTGGGATCCTGGTGGGCGGCCATGGGACGTCGTGCGTCAGTGGGCGACGTCGCCGTGCGACAGGTCTTCGTCGCGGATCACCGGCGGCTTGGTGAAGGTGTGGTGCGGAGCCGGCGACGGCACCGTCCACTCCAGGCCCTTGGCGCCTTCCCACACGCGGTCCGTCGCCTTGACGCCGCCGCGGGCGCACTTCCAGACGATGTACACGAACAGCACCTGCGCGAAGCCGAAGCCGAAGCCGCCGACCGAGGACCACAGGTTGAAGTCGGCGAAGGCCACGTTGTAGTCCGGGATGCGGCGCGGCATGCCGGCGAGGCCCAGGAAGTGCTGCGGGAAGAACAGCAGGTTCACGAAGAAGGTCGACAGCCAGAAGTGCCACTTGCCGAGCGTCTCGTTGTACATGTACCCGGTCCACTTCGGCAGCCAGTAGTACACGCCGGCGAACAGGGCGAACAGCGAGCCGGCCACCAGCACGTAGTGGAAGTGCGCC
>JAJTHD010000083.1 GCA_021297925.1 Lysobacteraceae bacterium | reverse complement strand
CGGTCGCCGGCCGCTCGAGTTGATAACAGCGGAAGCGCTTCGCAATGCCGCGCTCACCGTGGCCGCGACGGCCGGCTCTACCAATGCCGTGCTGCACCTTCTGGCCATCGCCCATGAAGCCGGCGTGCCCTTCCCGCTGGAGGAATTCGAAGCGGCATCGCGCACGCCGGTGATCGCCGACCTGAAGCCCGGCGGCCGCTTCACCGCGGTCGAACTGCATGCCGCGGGCGGCACGGCGCGCGTGCTGGACGAGTTGCGCGCCGCCGGGCGCATCTCCGACACGGCGACCATGACCGGCCAGACCCTGTTCGCGGCCGTGGATGCGGCGATGGCGAACCCTCCGGCTGCTGGTGACATCACGCCGACCGAGGTGGTGCCGGGCTTCGCCTCGCCGCTGAAGCCGCACGGCGGCTACTCGGTGCTGTACGGCAACCTCGCGCCGGAAGGCTGCATCTGCAAGCTGCCGGCCAAGCACCGTCGCCACGAGGGCCCGGCGCGCGTGTTCGATTCCGAGGACGCCGCCTTCGCCGCCGTGCAGGCGCGCGCCATCCAGCCGGGCGACGTCGTCGTCATCCGCTTCGAAGGCCCGGCCGGCGGCCCCGGCATGCGCGAGATGCTGGCCGTCACCGCCGCGCTGGTGGGCCAGGGCCTCGGCAACGACGTCGCACTGATCACCGACGGCCGTTTCAGCGGCGCGACGCACGGCTTCATGGTCGGCCACATCAGCCCCGAGGCCGCGCGTGGCGGCCCGCTCGCGCAGCTGCGCGACGGCGACCGCGTGGTGATCGACGTCGACGCCCGCGAGATCCGCACCGACGCCGACCTCGCTTCGCGCGAGCCCGCCCGCATCGAACCGCGCGTGCGCCACGGCGCGCTGGCCAAGTACGCCCGCAGCGTCGCCTCCGCCAGCCGCGGGGCGATCACGACCGAATAGACCGTTCAAGACCGTAGCGCCTCCCACTCGTTCCTCTCTCCTCGCTCTTCCACTCGCTTCCCAAAGGACACCGCCATGACCACCGCCATCACCACGCCCGCCGCCCTGGAACACCGCACCGTCGCCGTCATCGGCTACGGCAGCCAGGGCACCGCCCACGCCAAGAACCTGCGCGACTCCGGCGTCCGCGTGATCGTCGGCCTGCGCGCCGGCGGCCCCACCGAAGCGAAGGCCAAGGCCGACGGCTTCGAAGTGCGCGAGCCCGCCGACGCCGTGCGTGCCGCCGATGTCGTCGCCGTGCTGACGCCCGACATGGTCCAGCCGCAGCTCTACCAGCAGCACATCGCGCCGAACCTGAAGGCCGGCGCCTGCCTGCTGTTCGCCCATGGCTTCAACGTTCACTACGGCCAGATCAACCCGCGCCACGACATCGACGTCGTGCTCGTTGCGCCGAAGGGCCCGGGCGCGCTGGTACGCCGCGAATTCGAAATCGGCCGCGGCGTGCCGAGCGTTTATGCCGTGCACCAGGACCAGAGCGGCTCGGCCGAGACGATCGCGCTGGCGTATTGCTCGGGCATCGGCGGCGGCCGCGCGCAGCCGATCAAGACCACCTTCAAGGAAGAGACCGAGACCGACCTGTTCGGCGAGCAGGCCGTGCTGTGCGGCGGCGCCACCAAGCTGGTGATGGCCGGCTGGGAGACGCTGGTCGAAGCCGGCTACCAGCCCGAGATCGCCTACTACGAGTGCCTGCACGAGCTGAAGCTGATCGTCGACCTGCTGTACGAAGGCGGGGTCACGCAGATGCACCGCTTCATCAGCGAGACCGCCCAGTACGGCGACCTGACGCGCGGCCCGTACGTGGTGGACGAGCACACCCGCACGCAGATGAAGCGCGTGCTGGCCGAGATCCAGGACGGCCGCTTTGCCCGCGAGTGGATCGCCGAGTACCGCGCCGGCAACCCGAACTACCGCGCGCTGAAGCAGGCCGACCTGGAGCATCCGATCGAGGCCGTGGGCCGCAAGCTGCGCGCCGCGATGCCGTGGCTGCAGCCGCGTGGCGAAGCACCGGCCAATCCGTCGACGACGGCCACCCCGCAGGCGACCCCCGCCGAGGCCGGTGCATGAACGGAGCCGAGTGGCTGGTGAAGGCGCTCGAGGCCGAAGGGGTCGACACCCTCTTCGGCTACCCGGGCGGCTGCATCATGCCCTTCTACGACGCCCTGCTCGGCAGCACGATGCACCATGTGCTGGTGCGCCATGAGCAGGCCGCCGCGCTGGCCGCGAACGGCTACGCGCGCCACAGCGGCCGCGTCGGCGTCTGCGTCGCCACTTCCGGCCCCGGTGCGTCGAACCTCGTCACCGGCATCGCCGACGCGCTGCTGGATTCGGTGCCGATGGTCTGCATCACCGGGCAGGTGCCGACGCACCTGATGGGCACCGACGCGTTCCAGGAACTGGACGTGTTCGGCATGACCCTGCCGATCGTGAAGCACAGCTACCTGCCGCGCTCGGTCGATGAGTTGCCGGCGGTGCTGCACGAGGCCTTCCACCTGGCGCGCAGCGGTCGCCCCGGCCCGGTGCTGATCGACCTGCCGAAGGACGTACAGCTGGCGAAGGCCGACCACCTGCCGGCGCCCGCGCCGCTGATCAGCCCGCCGGTGGTGAATGCCGTGCCGGTGGGGCTGGTGGAGGCGCTGGCCCTGATCGCGCGCTCGAAGAAGCCGGTGGTCTACGGCGGCGGTGGCATCGCCATCGCCGATGCGACGAAGGCTTTCCGCCGCTTCATCGCGGCCACGAAGATGCCCACGGTGCTGACCCTGCGCGGCCTGGGCGCCCTGCCCTTCGACCACCCGCAGTTCCTCGGCATGCTGGGCATGCACGGCTCGCGCGCCGCGAACCTGGCCGTGCAGGAGAGCGATTTGCTGATCGTCGTGGGCGCACGTTTCGACGACCGCGCCACCGGCAAGCTGGCCGAGTTCGCCCCGCACGCGAAGGTGATCCACCTCGACGCCGACCTGGGCGAGATCAACAAGCTGCGGCGCGCGGATGTCTCGGTGCATGGCCGTATCGACAACAGCCTGAACGCGCTGTGCGCCGCCATCAGCCGCTGCGACGACTGGCGCGCCCTGTGCGCCGAGCGGGCCCACAAGCACGCTGCCCGCTACGACGCGCCCGGCACCGACATCTACGCCCCGGCCCTGCTGAAGCGGCTCTCGGAGCTGGCGCCGGACGCGATCGTCGCCTGCGACGTGGGCCAGCACCAGATGTGGGTGGCGCAGCACTGGGGCTTCAAGGACCCGACGCATCATCTGAGCAGCGCAGGCCTCGGCACGATGGGCTTCGGCCTGCCGGCGGCGATCGGCGCGCAGCTGTCGAACCCCGGCGCCACCGTCGTGTGCGTCAGCGGCGACGGCAGCATCCAGATGAACATCCAGGAGCTGGCCACCGTCGCGCGCGAGCGCCTGCCGATCAAGATCGTGCTGCTCGACAACCAGGCCCTCGGCATGGTCCGGCAGTGGCAGGAGCTGTTCTTCCAGGAGCGCTATTCGGCGGTCGACCTGTCGGACAACCCCGATTTCGGGCTGATCGCGCAGGCCTACCGCATCCCGGCGATGCGCCTGGACGCCCGTGCCGACCAAGAAGCCACGCTCGCGGAATTCCTCGCCATCGAGGGCCCGGCCTTCCTGCATGTCGCCATCGACCAGAAGGCCAACGTGTGGCCGCTGGTGCCGCCCAACAAATCCAACACCGAGATGCTCGACGCCCCCGCGGCGGACGAGGCCAAGGAGTTCGTCCATGCACTACCAACTTGACGTCCAGCTGCGCCAGAGCGAAGGCGCGCTGGCCCGCGTGCTGGGCACCGCACAGCGCCGCGGCTACTGGCCGCTGTCCATGCAGGCCGAGACCGACCCGCGCTCATCAGCGTGGACGCTGTCGATGAAGGTCGAGAGCGAGCGCTCGGCGCACGGCCTGAAGTCGCAGCTCGACAAGCTGCACGACTGCCTCGCGGTGGAGGTGGCGCCATGTCGCTGATGCAGTTCTGCGACGGCGAGATCGCCGAGGCCGAAGCCTTCAGCGTTCCGCTGACCAGCCACGCGCTGCACTACGGCACGGGCGTCTTCGAGGGCATCCGCAGCTACGCCACCGACGACGGCGGTGCGGCGGTGTTCCGCCTTCCCGAGCATCTGGAGCGCATGCGCAAGGGCGCCGAGGCGCTCGGCATGAAGTTCGACGTCGCGCAGGCCACCGACGCCGTGCTGGCCACGCTGCGCGCCAACGGCCACCGCGACGCCTACATCCGCCCGCTGCTGTGGTTCAACGCGGGCGGGCTGGGCCTCGACGTCGACAAGCTCAGCGAGCGCCTGATGGTCGCCACCCTGCCGTGGACCTCTCATCTGGGCACGCACCGCGTGCGCCTGACCGTCTCGCCCTTCCGCCGCAACCCGGCCAAGGCACTACCGCCGCTGAAGCTCTGCGGCAACTACGTGAACTCGATCCTGGCCAAGCGCGAAGCCACGCAGCGCGGCTTCGGCGAGGCGCTGTTCGTTGATGACGGCGGCTTCGTCGTGGAGTGCACGGGCGAGAACGTCTTCATGGTGAAGGACGGCCGTGTCACCGCCGTCGAGCACGGCGACGCCCTGCCCGGCATCACCCGCGACACCGTGATCCAGCTGACCGGGGCCGACTCTCGCCCGGTTCGCATCGAGGAGCTGAAAGCCGCCGACGAGGTGTTCCTGACCGGCACCTCGGCCGAGATCGCGCGGGTCGAAGCCATCGACGAGCGCGTGTTCGCCGCCTCGCCCCTCGGCGATGCGCTGGCTGCCCGCTATGCCGACGTCGTCCGTGGCCGGAGTGAAGCGGCCCGCCACTGGCTGACGAGGGTCTGATGCCGCTGGACGCCGCCCGCGCCGACGTGACCGCCAGCGACGTGCTGGCGGCCAGCGCGCGCCTGCGGCGCTACCTGCCGCCGACGCCGCTGCATTACGCCGAGCGCTTCGGCTGCTGGCTGAAGCTGGAGAACCTGCAGCGCACCGGCGCCTACAAGGTGCGCGGCGCGCTGAACGCCCTGCTGGCGGCGCGCGAACGCGGCGACCGCCGCACGGTCATCACCGCTTCGGCCGGCAACCACGCGATGGGCCTCGCCTGGGCCGCGCGCGAGCTGAAAGTGCCGGTGATCACCGTGATGCCGATGACCGCCCCGGTCGTGAAGGCGCAGGGCGTGGCCTTCCTCGGCGCCACCGTGCGGCAGAGCGGCCAGACCTACGACGAGGCCAAGGCCCACGCGCTGCAGCTGGCCGAGCAGCACGGCTTCCGCTACCTCTCCGCCTTCGATGATCCGGACGTCATCGCCGGCCAAGGCACGCTGGGCATCGAACTCGCCGCGCACGCGCCCGAAGCCGTGCTGGTGCCGATCGGCGGCGGCGGGCTCGCGGCGGGCGTGGCGCTCGCGCTGAAGTCGCAGGGCGTGCGGATCATCGGGGCGCAGGTCGAAGGCGTCGATGCCATGGCCCGCGCCTTGAAGGGCGATGCCTCGCCGATCATGCCCCGGCCCACGCTGGCCGACGGCACGCGCGTCGCCGAACCCGGAACACTGACCCGCGAAATCCTCTCGCGCTTGCTGGACGACCTCATCATCGTCCGCGAGGCCGAGCTGCGCGAGACGCTGGCCCGGTTGATGCTGGAAGAACACATCGTCGCCGAAGGCGCCGGCGCGCTGGCACTGGCCGCCGGACGTCGCGTGGCCAGCCGCCGCAAGGTCGCCGTCGTCTCCGGCGGCAACATCGACGCGGCGGTGTTCGCGCAACTGCTGCTCGACACCCGGCCGCGCCCGCCGCGGCCTCCGCGTCGTCGCGCTGCCGACCCGTTCACCGCCGGGGCGTCGACCCCGACGCCCACGACTTCGTCGGCCGTCTCCACGGCCGGCACCGCTTTCTCCAAAACCCCTGAAGGATCCCTGCCATGAGCCCCGCCCCGGAGCGCATCCGCATCTTCGACACCAGCCTGCGTGACGGCGAGCAGTCGCCGGGCTGCAGCATGGACGCCGCGCAAAAGCTCCGTTTCGCCCTCGCGCTGGCCGAGCTGGGCGTCGATATCGTCGAGGCCGGCTTCGCCGCCAGCTCGGACGGCGACGCCGACGGCATCGCCCGCGTCGCACGCGCCCTGCGCGGCACGGGGACTGGCGTCTGCAGCCTGGCCCGCTGCCGCCCCGGCGACATCGAGGCCTCGGCCAAGGCACTGGAAGGCGCCGAAGCGCCGCGCGTCCATGTGTTCATCGCCACCAGCCCGCTGCATCGCCAGCACAAGCTCGGCTTCTCGAAGGCCGAGGTGGTGGATGCCGCCGTGCGCGCGGTCGAGCACGCCCGGCGGCTGGTCGACGACGTCGAGTTCTCGGCCGAGGACGCCATCCGCACCGAGCCCGAGTTCCTCGAAGAGGTCTTCCGCGCCGCCGCCAAGGCAGGTGCCCGGACCCTGAACGTGCCCGACACGGTGGGCTACACGACGCCCGCCGAGATCGAGGCCCTGTTCCGCCGTCTGCGCGCCGCACTGCCCGCCGAGGCCATCCTGTCGGCACACTGCCACGACGACCTCGGCCTGGCCGTGGCCAACTCGCTGGCCGCCATCGCGGGCGGGGCACGACAGGTCGAGTGCACGATCAACGGGATCGGCGAGCGCGCCGGCAACGCCGCGCTCGAGGAACTGGTCATGGCCCTGCAGGTGCGCTCCGACCTGTGGCCCTACCGCACCGGCATCGACACCACCCGCCTCGTGCCGACCTCGCGCCTGCTGACCCGCATCACCGGGATGGCCGTGCAGCGCAACAAGGCGATCGTCGGCGCGAACGCCTTCGCCCACGAGAGCGGCATCCACCAGCACGGCATGCTCAAGCACCGCGACACCTACGAGATCATGCGCCCCGAAACCGTGGGCTGGGCGCGCTCGCAGATGGTGCTGGGCCGCCACAGCGGGCGCGCCGCGGTGAACGAGCGCCTCGCCTACCTCGGCTTCTCGCTCGACGAGGCCGCCGCCGAGCGTCTGTTCGCGCGGTTCAAGACGCTGGCCGAAAAGAAGAAGGAGGTCTTCGATGCCGACCTCGAAGCCCTGGTGCTGGGCGAAGACGCGAGCGCGGCCGGCTGGCAGCTCACCGCCTTCCACCTGAGCACCGGCGCCGGCCAGGGCGAGCAGCCCGCCGCGGCGATCGAACTGCGCGATCCGCAGGGCGAGGGCCACTTCGGCCGCGGCAGCGGCGACGGCCCGGTCCACGCGCTGTTCGCCGCCCTGACGGAAGCCCGTGGCATGCATGTCGACGTCGAGAGCTACGCTGTGCACAGCGTCAGCAGTGGCGAGGACGCGCAGGGCCAGGCGTCCTTGCGCACCCGCCACCACGGCGAGGAGCTGACCGCCAGCGCCACCAGCACCGACATCCTCGAAGCGAGCGCGCTGGCCTGGCTGGCCCTCGCGCAGCGCATCGCCCGCCGCCCCGGCCACGCCGTGGCCCCCACCCGCGACACCGCGTCCTCGGAGGTCCGCGCATGAGCGCCGCCCGCACCCTGTTCGAGAAACTCTGGGACGCCCACCAGGTGCGCGCCGACAGCGAACGCGCCCCGGCGCTGCTCTACATCGACCTGCACCTCGTCCACGAGGTCACCAGCCCGCAGGCCTTCGCCGAGCTGGCGGCACGCGGCCTGAAGGTGCGTCGCCCCGAGCGCCACAAGGCCACGCTGGACCACAGCACGCCCACGACCCCCCCCGGCCCTGGGGGCGAGCGAGCATGGACCACCCCGCAGGCGAAGGCACAGGTCGACGCGCTCCGCGCGAACTGCGCCGCGCAGGGCATCGAGCTGTTCGACTGGGGCGGCGGGCGCCGCGGCATCGTCCATGTGGTCGGGCCCGAGCTGGGGCTGACCCAGCCGGGCATGACCATCGTTTGCGGCGACAGCCACACGGCGACGCATGGCGCGTTCGGCGCGCTGGCGTTCGGCATCGGTAGCAGCGAGGTCGGCCACGTGATGGCCACGCAGTGCCTGCTGCAGCGCAAGCCGAAGACGATGGCGATCACGGTCGAGGGCCGACTGCCGGCCGGCTGCAGCGCGAAGGACCTGATCCTGCACATCATCGGCCGCATTGGCGTCGCCGGGGGCACCGGCCACGTCATCGAGTACCGCGGCGAGGCCATCGAGGCGCTGTCGATGGAAGAGCGGATGACCGTCTGCAACATGAGCATCGAGGCGGGCGCGCGCGCCGGGCTGGTCGGCGTCGACGAAACGACGGTCGAATGGCTGCGCGGCCGCGAACGCGTCCCGCAGGGCGAGGCCTTCGACGCGGCGGCCCGCATCTGGCACCAGTGGCGCAGCGACGAGGGGGCGCGTTTCGACGCCGAGGTGCGGATCGACGCCACCGAGGTGCGGCCGACGCTGACCTGGGGCACGCACCCCGGCCAGGTGGTCGCGGTCGACGCGGCCCTTCCGGCCGCCGCGCCCGAGACCGTCGGCGCCCTGTCCTACATGGGCTTCGAGGGCGGGGCGGCGATCGCCGGCCAGCCGGTCGACGTGGTCTTCGTCGGCAGCTGCACGAACGGCCGACTGTCCGACCTCCGCGAGATGGCGAGCGTGCTGCGTGGCCGCCGCGTGCATCCGCGCGTGCGCATGCTGGTCGTGCCGGGCTCGGACGCGGTGAAGCGGGACGCCGAGGCGGAAGGCATCGACCGCATCGTCCGCGAGTCAGGCGCCGAGTGGCGCGAGCCGGGCTGTTCGATGTGCATCGCCATGAATGGCGACACGGTGAAGCCTGGCCAGCTCGCGGTGAGCACCAGCAACCGAAACTTCGAAGGTCGGCAGGGCAAGGGCGCGCGCACCGTGCTCGCCTCGCCGGCCAGCGCGGCCGCCGCCGCGGTCGCCGGCTGCATCGCCGACCCCCGCCCGTACCTGACGGACCCGGCATCCGCCGGCGCCGTCTCCTCCGAAGAGGCCTTCGCATGACGCCGTTCCGAACGTTGGAATCCTCGATCGCCTGCCTGCCGCGGGTGAACATCGATACCGACCAGATCATCCCCGCGCGCTTCCTGACCACCACGACGCGAGAAGGCCTGGGCCACCACGCCTTCCACGACTGGCGCTACGACGAGCAGGGAGCGACTCGTGCGGATTTCGTGCTGAACCGGCCGGAGCACCGCGAGGCGCGCATCCTCGTCGCCGGACGCAACTTCGGCTGCGGCAGCTCTCGCGAGCACGCGCCCTGGGCCCTGCTCGACGCCGGCGTCCGCGTGGTCATCAGCAGCGAGATCGCCGACATTTTCCGCAACAACGCGTTGAAGAACGGCCTGCTGCCGATCGTCCTCCCGGACGCGGTGGTCGACACGCTGCTGGCCCAGCCCGGCCTGCGCCTGCAGGTCGACGTCGCCAAGCGGCGCGTCTACTGGCCCGACGGCGAGCACGTGACCTTCCCGCTCGACGCCTTCGCCCAGACCTGCCTGCTCGAGGGGGTCGACGAGCTCGGCTACCTGCTCGCGCAGGACGCCGACATCACCGCGTTCGAAACGGCCCGGGAGGCCCGCCATGCCGCGTGAGACACCGACCTTCCGCATCGCGGTCCTGGCCGGCGATGGCATCGGTCCCGAGGTCACGTCCGCCGCCGTCGCCGTGCTCCACGCCGTCGGCGAGCGCTTCGGGCACGCCTTCGCGACCGAACCGGCCCTGATCGGCGGCGCCGCCATCGACGCGACGGGCGACCCCTTCCCCGCCGCGACGCGCGCGGCCTGCGACCAGGCCGATGCCGTCCTGCTTGGTGCGGTCGGTGGTCCAGCGTGGAGCGACCCGAAGGCGCCGGTCCGTCCGGAGCAGGGCCTGCTCGCGCTGCGCAAGCACCTCGGCGTCTACGCCAACTTGCGTCCGGTGAAACCCCACCCGGCCACGCTGGCGCACTCCGCGATCAAGGCCGAGGTGCTCGAAGGAGTGGACCTGTTGGTGGTG
>JAJTHD010000053.1 GCA_021297925.1 Lysobacteraceae bacterium | reverse complement strand
TGGCGCCACGGCGTTGAGGACCGCGGCGAAGATGCCGAGGCGCGTCGCCACGCGACTGGAGCGCTCGATGATGGCCTGTACGATCAGGTCGCCGGCCTCTTCCGGGGTCAGCGTCGGGACCGAGTCGTACATCTTGGTCGGAGCGATCATCGGGGTCTTCACCAGCGGCATATTGATCGTGGTGAAGCAGATGTTCTTGTTCGACAGCTCGCCCTGGGCGCAGCGACTGAAGGCGTCCAAGGCCGACTTCGAGGCCACGTAGGCCGAGAAGCGCGGCGAATTCGCCAGCACTCCGATCGAGGAGATGTTGATGATGTGCCCGCCACGGCGCTCGATCATGGCCGGCAGCACGCCCATGATCAGGCGCAGGCTGCCGAAATAGTTGAGCTGCATCGTCCGCTCGAAATCATGGAAGCGGTCGAAGCTCAGTTCGATGGAGCGGCGGATCGAGCGGCCGGCGTTGTTGACCAGGATGTCGACCGGACCGACTTCGGCGTGGATGCGCTTGATCAGCTCGTCGCAGCTCGCCATGTCGGTGAGGTCCGCAGTAAAGGCATGGCAGGTGCCTCCCCTCGCCGTGATCTCGTCGCGGGCCTTGAACAGCTCTTCCTCGCCGCGCGCGCAGATGACGACCTTGGCGCCCGCCTCTGCGACCTTGTGGGCCGCCGCGAGGCCGATGCCCGACGAGCCGCCGGTGATCAGCACGACTTTGCCCTCGACCTTGCCCCGCAGCGAACGGTCGACGAAGAGGTCGGGGTCGAGGTGGCGCTCCCAATAGTCCCAGAGGCGCCAGGCGTAGTCCTCGAGCTTCGGCACGGAGATGCCGCTGCCCTTCAGGGCGCGCTCGACCTCGCGGGTGTCGAAGCGCGTGGGATACGTGATGTACCCCAGCGCCTCGCGCGGGATGCGAAGGTCCTTGAGCACCACCTTCGTGAACCGCTGGACCGGCGGCAGGTTCTTGATGGCGCTGCGGATGTAGCCCGGCACGACGGCGAACATGCGCGCGTCGATGCGCATGCTCATCTCGGGCGCGTGGGCGGCGCGCGCGAAGATGTTCATGACCTCACCGATGCGCATCGGATCGGGATCGACGAGATGGACGCACTTGCCGTCGAGCCCGCGCTTGTGCGCGATGTGGTCCATCGCATCGACGACGAAATCCACCGGCACGAGGTTGATCTTGCCGCCCTCGATGCCCAGCGTCGGCATCCACTGCGGAAGCGTCTGGCGGATCTTCTTGATCAGCGTGAACAGGTAGTACGGGCCGTCGATCTTGTCGATCTCGCCGGTCTTGCTGTGGCCGATGACCACGCCCGGGCGATAGATGCGGTAGGGCACCGGGCAGGACTTGCGCACGAGGCCTTCGGAATCGTGCTTGGTGCGGAAGTACGGATCGTTGAGGCCTTCGGCCTCGTCGAACATGTCCTCGCGGAACACACCGGGGTAAAGGCCGGCAGCGGCGATCGAGCTGGTGTGGTGGAAGCACTGGGCCTTGAGCGCCCCGGCGAGCTCCATCGCGTGCCTCGTGCCTTCCACGTTGGCGACACGCTGCGACTCGGCGTCGGCCGTGAGGTCGTAGATCGCGGCGAGGTGGAACACATGCTTCACCTTCCCCGTCAACGCCTTGATCTGGGCGGCGGTCAAGCCGAGTTTCGGCTTGGAGAGGTCGCCGACCACCGGCAGGACGCGCCTGCGGTCCCAACCCATGCGCTCGGCCGTCTCGTCGAACTTCTCCTGCGAGCCCTTCCGGACCAGCACGTGGACGGTGCCCTTGCGCTTCAGCAGCTTGCCCACCAGGAAGCGGCCGATGAAGCCGGTACCACCCGTCACGAAATACGCCATGTCTCCCTCTCCCCGAAACGACGTGAACCCGTGCACCGCGGGGCCCGCGGTGCCAACCCGGCTACGGTGCCAGAGGCCTCGCCGGCCGGCAAACGGCCAGCCTGCCGCCCCATGCGTTGACCCTGCCGAGGGGGCATGCTATTTCGTCCCGGCCGCTCCCGAGGATGTGCCACGATGTCCGACCTGAAGACGCAGTTCGAGAAGGCCAAGGAAACCGTCATGGGCCTGGCCGAACGCCCCGACAACGACACCCTGCTGCGACTCTACGCGCTCTACAAGCAGGGGTCGGAGGGCGACGTGAACGGGCCCAAGCCCGGGTTCTTCGATTTCGTCGGCAATGCCAAGTACGAGGCCTGGGAGAAGCTCAAGGGCATGACCCAGGACGAGGCGATGAAGAAGTACGTCGCGCTCGTGAAGTCGCTGGCGGGCTGACCCGCACGGACCCATGGCCCCCCAGACCCGGCAGCGGATCCTCGACTGCGCCCTGGCGATGTTCAACGCCCAGGGCGAGCCGAACGTGACGACGAACCACATCGCCGACGAGCTGGAGATCAGCCCGGGCAACCTGTACTACCACTTCCGGAACAAGGACGACATCATCGAGCAGCTCTTCGGCCGCTACGAGGAGCGCATCGGCGAGGCGATGTCGGTGCCGTCCAACCGGCTGCCGGACCTCGAGGACATCTGGCTGCAGATGCACCTCGTCTTTGAGTGCATCTGGGATTACCGCTTCCTCTACCGGGACCTGGTCGACATCCTCAGCCGCAACCGGCGCCTGCGGATGCGGTTCGCGCGGATCCTGAAGCGGGCCACGGAGAACGCGACCGCGGTGATCCGCGGCCTGTCGCAAGCGGGCATCCTGCGCGCCTCGCCGGCCGAGATGGACGGCCTCGCGACCAACCTGCTGGTGCTGGCGACCTTCTGGCTGAACTACGCGTCCGCCCGCGGCGACCAGGACGAGGCCAAGGCGATTCGCCAAGGCATCGTCCAAGTGATGATGCTGATCGCCCCCTTCCTGAGGGACGCCGAGCGCGTGCACCTGCACACGCTCAGCAAGGCCTACCTGGACTGACTCAGGCGCGCTTTCGCGGCGCGGCGGCGCGGGCCGCCGTGCGCTGGCCCGCCGCAGCACGCCGAGCCGTCTTCCGCACCGGGGCCTTCTTCGCGACGGGGCGGCCAGGCAGGCCCGGCAGGCCCACGCGGGCGAGCAGCGGGTTGAGGGTCGTGGCGGCCCCGGTGAGGGCTTGGTCCGCCTGCGAGCGGAGGAGAGCCACGTTCTTCTTGACCGGGGCAATGCGGCGGCCCGCTTCCTTCGCGAGCTTGGCGGCTTCCTGGCGGGCGGTGGCGGCGGCGGCGGCGGCACCGGCCCGCAGACGGACCGGGACGGCGGCGGCTTCGCCGGCGAGGCGGATCACTTCGCGACGGCCACGGAGCACCGCCCCGAGCGAGGCAAGGGCGAGGCTGCGGGCGTCGAGCGTGGGCGCCGGCGCGGCGGCGGCTCGGGTACGGGGGCGGAGGGTCTTGCGGGCCATGGGACACCGTCGTGACGTCGCCGGGATTGGCGACGACGGCAGTCTCGGCAGCCGAGGCCGAGCAATCACACTAGACGCGGACGTCGCGGCGACGCAGTCTTTCCGCCACGACCACGGAGCATTCGCATGGCGACGAAGAAGAAAGCGGGCTGGGCCGAGATGCCGGCCGAGGGGCGGTTCGAGTTCGGTGGCGACGCCCTGAAGAAAGCCTGGAAGGACCTGCATGCCGGCGATGGTGAGCCTTACCCCGACGAGAAGCGCGCCGCGGCGATGCTGAAGGCGGCCGGCAAGTCGGCGCCGAAGGGCCTCGATGCCGCGTCCCTCGCCGCCTCGCTGCAGGACGCGTGGCGCGCCTTCCACGAAGGCCGCTTCGAGGCGGCCTGGGAAGCCGGTCTGGCGCTCGGCCCGCTGGGAGCGTCGGTGGCCGTCAAGGCCGCAGGCATCCATGGGGCCTACCTCGTCGACGACGAGAACACGAGGCTGGCCCGTTTCCAGGCCGCCATGGGACTCGCCGAGGACGCGATCGTGGCCTTGCCCGAAGAGGCGAACAGCCACTACCGGAGGGCGTTCGCGCTGGGTCGCTACAGCCAGGGCATCAGCATCGTGAAGGCGCTGAAGGACGGCCTCGCCGGCAAGGTGCGGGACAGCCTCGACCGGGCCCTGGCGCTCGCCCCCGACCACGCCGAAGCCCATCTCGCGATGGCCGTTTACCACGCCGAGGTGGTTTCGAAGGTGGGCGGGATGATCGCCGGATTGACCTATGGCGCCAAGGCGTCGGAAGCGGAGAAGCATGTGGCGAAGGCGCTGAAGCTCGTGCCGAAGTCGCCGGTCGCCCACCTCGAGCATGGCAACGTGCTGCTGCTCCTGAACGGCCGCAAGGGCGAGGCCGCCGCCGCCGAGGCCTTCGAGAAGGCGGCCGGACTGAAGCCGCGCGACGCGATGGAATGGCTCGACGCCCGCGAGGCGGCGGGGATGATCGAGGAATGATCGCCGAGGATCCCCGGGGCCCGATCGCCGTGATCGGGCTGGGGTACGTCGGCCTGCCGCTGGCAGTGGCGTTCGGCCGATGCATGCCCACCGTCGGCTTCGACATCGACACCGACCGGATCGCGGAGCTGGCGCGCCACCACGACAGGACGAACGAGGTCGATCCCCACGAGCTCCGGGCATCGACGCGGCTGCGGTTCAGCGGTGACGCGGCGGAGCTCGCCGCGTGCAGGACCTTCGTCGTGACGGTGCCCACGCCCGTGGATGCCGCCCGCCGCCCGGACTTTGGACCGCTTGTCGCCGCCAGCCGCGAGGTCGGGCGATGGCTGAAACGCGGGGACCTCGTCATCTACGAATCGACCGTGTACCCGGGCGCGACCGAGGAACTGTGCGTGCCGCTGCTGGAGAGCGCGTCCGGGCTCAGGCTCGGGGCCGACTTCGGCGTGGGCTACAGCCCGGAACGGGTGAACCCGGGGGACCGGGGCCGGCGATTGGAGCAGATCGTCAAGGTGACGTCGGGCTCGGACCCCGAAACGTCCGGGCAGGTCGACGCGCTCTACCGCCTGATCATCCCCGCCGGCACGCACCGCGCCCCGAGCATCCGGGTGGCCGAAGCCGCCAAGGTGATCGAGAACACGCAGAGGGACCTGAACATCGCCCTGATGAACGAGTTGGCCACGCTGTTCCACCGGCTCGGCATCGACACGCTCGACGTCCTAGAGGCCGCGGGGACGAAGTGGAACTTCCTGCCCTTCCGCCCAGGGCTGGTCGGAGGCCACTGCATCGGCGTCGACCCCTATTACCTGACTCACAAGGCCCAGGAAGTCGGCCACCACCCCGAGGTGATCCTCGCGGGACGGCGCATCAACGACGCGATGGGCGCCCATGTCGCGCAACGCGTCGTCAAACTGATGGGCCGCCGGGGGCTCCCGGTGCATGGTGGTCGGGCGCTGGTCCTGGGACTGGCGTTCAAGGAGGACTGCGGCGACCTGCGGAACACCCGGGCGATCGACGTCGTCCGGGAACTGCGCGAGTTCGGCCTCTGCGTGGATGTCCATGATCCCGTCGCGTCCCCCGGAGCGGCGATGGCCGAGTACGGGGAATCCCTGCTGCAAGGGCCGCCGGCCGCAGGCATCTACGACGCCGTCGTGGTGGCGGTGGCGCACCGGGCGTACCGGGACTGGGGCAGCGGGACGATCCGCCCCCTGCTGCGTCCGGACGGCGTGCTCTTCGACGTTAAGGGCATCCTCCCGAGGGACGCCGTCGACGAACGACTCTGAGGCCACGAATGCGCATCCTCGTCACCGGCGCCGCCGGATTCATCGGCTCCGCCCTCGCCCACCGACTGCTGGATCGAGGGGACGAGGTGTTGGGCTACGACAACCTCAACGACTACTACGACGTCCGGCTCAAACAGGCCCGGCTCGACCGGCTGACGCCGCGCCCCGGCTTCTCGTTCGTGAAGGCCTCGCTGGAGGACCGCGAGGCGCTCGAGGCCGCGTTCGACGCCTTCAAGCCGCAACGCGTGGTCAACCTGGCCGCCCAGGCCGGCGTGCGCTACTCGCTGGAAAACCCGCGGGCCTACATCGACGCCAACATCGTGGGCTTCCTGAACGTGCTGGAAGCCTGCCGCCACAAGGGCGTCGAGCACCTCGTCTACGCGTCGTCGAGTTCCGTCTACGGCAGCAACCGCAAGCTCCCGTTCGCCGTCGAAGACAGCGTCGACCACCCGGTCAGCCTCTACGCCGCCAGCAAGAAGGCCAATGAGCTGATGGCGCACACCTACAGCCATCTGTTCCGGCTACCGACGACCGGCCTGCGCTTCTTCACGGTGTACGGCCCGTGGGGCCG